>JBJSWM010000511.1:0-6754 GCA_046085865.1 Pirellulaceae bacterium | reverse complement strand
GAGGAGGCGGTGGTAGACCCGGTGGCGGCGGAGCGGGCGGAAGAGGTGGCGGGCGAACCGGCGCGATTCCGCTCCTCAATTCCGATCGAACGGTGGTTTTCGAATTTCCATGGCAACATTCAGTGCGTATGCCAACCCTGCGGCTTGAACCGGATCGACTCTACTTGGCGCAACGAGGCGGCCGGCCCGGTGGGGGCGGCCAGGGAGGCGGCGGCGCCGGTGGTGGAAGGCCTAGTGGCGGTGGACAGGGCGGCCCCGGTCAAGGCGGCGGTGGCGGAATGGGTGGCGGACGCCCCGGTGGCGGTCAAGGCGGCGGTGGTGGAATGGGTGGTGGACGCCCCGGTGGCGGCGATGGCCAGGGTGGAGGTCGTCCAGGCGGCGGTGGCACTCGCCCTGGAGGTGGAGGCGCCATGGGCGGCGGCGCCATGGGCGGCGGCGGCATGGGCGGCGGCGGTGCTGGCTCTGGGGGATCGGGAAAAATGGTCCCGTGGACTGCAGGAGCCACCAGTCAAGTCGCCTGGGATCTAACCCAGCCCGCGCAAGGGCAAATCGGACAGATCCTGGAGCTGATCGACGCCTCCTTCACCGTCGATGTCAACGGCGAGCAGACGACGTTTTTATCCCCCTTTTCGTCAGATCCTGTCGCGATGGCGATCTATCTGCCCGCGCTCATGGACAAACTCACCTCGGTAGAAAGTCCAATTCTGCCAGGCCGAATTAATATCAATGAAGCCCCCAGAGAAATCCTGGCCGGGCTCCCCGGCATGACCACGGAGATCCTCGACGAAATCCTCCAGGCTCGCAGCGATGGCAGCGAATCGGAGAACCGCAAGTTTGAGACGTGGCCGCTGGTGGAAGGTTACATCAGCTTGGAACAGATGCGCTCGATGGGCGCTTTGTTGACCGGAGGAGGCGACGTCTACCGCGCGCAGGTGGTTGGCTATTTCGAAGAAGGCGCCTCGGCGGCACGGCTGGAGGCAGTGATCGATGCGGCCGACGCAACCCCCATCGTGATTTCCTATCGGCGACTGGACCACCTAGGACGCGGCTTCCCGGCCGCGACACTGGGACTTCGAGGAGCCGCGATGGGGCTGACCGCACCTCCGCCTCCCTGAGAACGACTGAATACTTGTGCAAACAACGATTGTTCAAACAACTTTTAGGTGATTCAACCAGAAGGACACCAACGGATGGCTCGCTATATCGCCGTCGATTGGGACTCCAAAGAACTGAGGGTGGTCGGTGGCACCCCGGGATCGGGATCGGTGCAGGTCGATTTTCTGCGCGCCGTTCCTCTTTCGCCCGATGCAGCATCTCCAGAGACCGCAGTCGCCGAGGCGCTGGCCAAGCTGACGGCGGAGGGGGCGATCGGCAAGGGGGATTTGTTGCTGACGGCCAATCGCAGCAGCGTCGAACTGCGTTCCCTGCAGTTGCCGCCCGCCGATGCCAATGAGCTGCCCGACATGGTCCGGTTTTCCGCCCAAAGCCGCTTCGCGCAGCTCGGGGATCAGTGGCCGCTCGACTACCTGCCGCTTCCTTCCGAAGGATCGACCGATCAGCTGGTGCTGGCGGCCGCGATGCAAGGCCCCGCGCTGACGCGTCTGGAGAAAATTGCATCGGCCTCCAATCTGCCGCTCAAGCAAGTCCGCCTCCGCCCGCTCGCCTCCCAAGCCCTTGCGGAACTGGCTCGCGGAGACTTAGCCGGCAGTTCCTCGTTGCTGATTCAGCGCACCGGGGAAGAGCTCGATTTGATCGTATCGCAAAACGGCATCGTGACGCTGATGCGAACGGCTAGAATCGCCGACGGTCAAGTCGATCTGGCTGTCAAGTCGCTGCTGGGAGAGATCAAGCGGACGCGGTTTGCTGCCGAGTCTCAGGAGCCAAAGGTTGCGGTCGATCGGCTGGTGCTGTGGGGCGACCTTGGATTAGGTCAGGATCTGGCCGCTACCCTGCGGCAGGAAACCGGTTTGGCGGTCGATTCGCTCGGACTGAGCGATGCGGTGACCTGGAAGTCCGGGGCAAGCGTCTCCACTGCTGGCGATGACCCCGAACGGTTTGTTCCGGCGGTGGGACTACTGGCGCAGGCCGCAGGCACCTCCAGCAACTCGATCGATTTCCTCAACCCACGTCGACGGATCGAAGTCAAACGCCCCTTGTGGCATTACATTGCCGCCGCGTCGGCGGCGGCGCTCCTGGGAGCGATCGGGCTGTGGGCTTATCTCAGCCGCCATCGCGCACTCGATTCGGAAATCGCTCGACTGCAAAAAGCCAGCAACGAAATGAACCAGACGGTCGAACTATCGCGCAAGTACATTCGCGACTGGCAGAAGGTAGAAAAGTTCCTTCAGGCCGATACGAATATCCTCGACGAGATGGTCTACATCTCGGAACGCTCCCTGCCTCCCGAGCAGATGATGTTTGGTGACTGGGCCTACACGCTCAACGCAGCAACCGATGTCGGCACCTTCAGTGGACCGGTGACGATGGTGGAACCGGAACTGATGACAGATTTTGAAGAGAAACTGCGGGACGAACGGCATATCGTCAGTGGCAAGCAGGTCAACGAGACGCGCGACAAGAAATCGATGTACCGATGGATTGGTACCACAACGATGGCCGTCCAACCGAAATCGGTCGACGAGATCGATGCCCTGCTTCAAAAGCCACCCAAACCTGGAAAGATCGCGCCATCGGATGGATCGCAGGCGAGCCCTAGCGATGCGGCGGCATCGGGGACTTCGGACGGTAAGGTGGATAGCATCGTGGACGAAAATCCCCAAGACACCAAGCCATCCATGGCCGACCCGGTCCCGCTCGCATCGCCAGGGGAAAAAGACTCCCGGGCCCCCAGTCCGACGGCACCTCAGCAACCGCTGGACGCCCCGTCCGCCCCGGTGCAATCACCTTCCGAGGGCGCACCGCCCGCTCCCCAGCAGTCTTCGGAGGCGATCCCCGATGCGGCTCCCGGACCTGCTGCGGGTCCCGCTTCGGGAGGGGCAGAAAATCCAGCTGAGAAGGCTCAACCTGCCCTACCTGCATTGCCCGATCCAGCTCAGCCTGGGGAACAAGGAGCTGCCCGATGAACCAGCGCGAACGATTTTTGGTTGGAATTGTCCTGCTGCTGGTCTTCGGTGTGGGAGCTCAGTTCATGATCTCGCGCATCCGAAAGGGGTTCAACGACAAGAACCTGCGGATCACCGACCTACAAAAGCAGATTTCCGACAAGGAAAACACCATCACCGACGGACTGTTCGCTCGGGAGAAATTCCAGAAGCTGACCAGCCGTTCTCTGCCGACCGACCCTCAGCAGGCAAGCCTCGACTACCGAACTTGGCTTCAGGAAGTCGTCGATGAATCGGGGCTGTCCGAACCGACGTGGAGCCGCACTTCGGAACAGACGGAGAAGGGGGTCTACCGCAGCCAACGGTTCAACCTCACAGGACGCGGCACCATCCAACAGTTGGTGACGCTGCTCTATCGTTTCCACGAAAAAGACTATCTACACCGGATCAGCAACCTGAAGGTCAACTTGGTTCCCAATGAACCGTACCAACTTGCGATTGGCATGACCATCGATGCGCTCAGCCTGGATGCGGCAGATCCCAAGCAGAAGCCACCCGAGTCGATTTCGCATCGGGTGGGCAGGACGCTGGCGGAATACCAGCAGAAGATCGTTGGCCGCAATCTGTTCGCTCCCGCCAACCACCCTCCGAACGTGCGCGAAATGGCCAGTACCGAAGTGGCCAAGGATGATCTGCTCTCCTATGAGCCTGGGGCGAGCGATCCGGACGGTCACGAGCTGGAGTATGCCTGGGATGGCGAGGTCCCGCAGGGGATGCGACTGGACAAGGCCACTGGCAAGGTTTCCTGGTCTCCAAAGGAGCTTGGTGAATACCAGGTAGCGATCGCCATCACGGACAAAGGTTTGCCCAGTCAGAGCAGTCTTCAGAAACTGACGATCAAAGTGGTGGAACCGCCACCTCCACCACCGCCGGAGAAGGAGGAGCCATCGTTTGATATCGCATCGCAGGCATCGATCAGTGCCCTGCTAGTTGGCAGTGATGGCAAGCCTCAGGTATGGATCCGATCCAAGCTGGAAGGAAAGACATTGTTCCTCTCCGTGGGAGATCCAATCAAACTGGGGAGCGTGATCGGCAAGGTGGTGGCTGTTGGCGCCAACTATGCCGAATTTGAAAGCGACGGCAGGCGATGGACGGTTGGATTGGATGAGTCGCTGGCCGATGCCTACCGCCGTTCCCAGATCGATTGATCGATACAATGCCGTTGCTCCCTGGAATGGGCTTGCGCATCAAAAAAGCGATAGGCTGAGGCAGAGGAGGGTTAAGCCTTTTCGGGCCCAATCGCCATTAGGAGATCCATCAACCCATCGATCCCTTGCATCGGAATGGTGTGGGGACCGGTGAACGAGAACCAGCGGGCGTCGATCGCCTTATCTTGGATCAGTTCATGAAGCCATCTTCCGGTCTCGATTGGAAGGATCATGTCCTGGGTGCCGTGGCTCTGAAAGACACGCGTGCCTGCCAGTCGTCCCGATGCTTGCCGCCATGCCGTTTCGCAAAGCAGCGCTCCAGAATAGATCACCAGCCCCTGGGGTGGTTCAATCGCTCCTCGTAACGCCAAGTCGACCGATAGCATCGCGCCTTGGGAAAAGCCGGCAAGAACCAGTGGGGAGTTTTCCAGTCCGTAGGATTCCCTAGCGACAATGACCAATTCCTCTAGCGCTGCCCGAGCCGACTCCATCCCTGGGGGCTGCTGGTCGCGCAGCTCGTCAAAGCCCCCCGATTCGGCCATCATCAGCAACTGGGTCATATTCAGCCGCCACCAGGCGCGGCCACCGGCCATTCCTTCGTCCGCCAGATCGATCGGAGCTTCCGGGAAAATCAGAAGAGGCGAGATCGCCAGTCGGTCGGATCGCTCGGCTATGAGATCCCCCAGCCCTACCAAATCGTCTCCAGGTGCCCCGAAGCCATGACAGAGCACCACTAGGTGAGTCGCCGGTTTCTCCGCTGGATAGCAGATGATGGCCTGCAGCGAGCCGAGGGTTCGCGTCGCCACTTTCCACATAAGAAACCTCATTGTTGGAATAGACGATCCGTCCCCCAACCATCACCGCAGGTTCGAAAACCAAGCCAAGGTTTCCTCAGCGCAGTGGTCAGCGGACTTCTCGAAGAGCCGACCAGCTCAAATAGGCCAGCATCAAGGATCCAACCATGAAAAGGATGTCCATCAACATGGACGCCTTCTGGAAAGGGATCCCGGCGACTAGATCGAGCAAAAACAGAAGAAAGACCAAGCCGGCAACGCCAAACCCGGTCCAACAAAATGCTTTGGGCATCCAGTAACCTCGGAGTTTTTCGCACCGTGAGGGGTAAGGTTTTGGAACTTGGTCGAGAAGCAACAGTATAGTTGAACTTGACCGACTGTCACGCAAGCCGTTGAGAAAAATGGACCGCAGGTCCAAATCGGTTCTGGTGTCGGCCGCATCGGGATTTTACAACATTTTCCTGAGTTGTAGCGGTCGGAAAGTGCCGATCGACCTTTCTGCCGGTGAATCCGAGGTCCAGCCTCTTTGGTATCCAGGTGAAGAACACGTGTAGAAAAACGGAACTTCAAGGCATCTTCGATCGCTACTGGGTGGTCGATTGGAGCGCCCGTAGCAGCCCCTCGCCAGCCCACCCCAGTTCCAATGCCATCTGGATCGCCGAAGCCACCCGGACCGAGCGGGAGGTGAAGACGCAGTACTTCAGGACACGCCATCAAGCCTTCCAACACCTCCAACACGAACTGAAGGCAGTCCGGTGGTCTAAAGATCGACAGCGAGTCTTGTTGGGGGTCGACTTTTCCCTTGGAGCTCCCGCTGGATGGTCGGACCTCCTGGGACTCAAGCGGTCCGGTGCTCCTTGGCTGCGATGGTGGCAGGAGGTGCGGAAGGGGATCGAGGATCATCCCGACCAATCGAACAACCGCTTCCAAGCCGCCGCGCACTGGAACGCCGTCGCGTCGAGCGGTCAGTCGCCAGGCCCATTTTGGGGACGCCCTCAACACAGCGATCTGCCGACCCTGCCAGCGCGCAGCCCTACCTTCCCATTCCTTTCGCCTCAAGGTCGCACGGTGCAACGTAAGCGAATCGTTGAGACTCGGCTCCCCGGAACGCAGGAACTATGGAAGCTGATGGGAGTCGGATCGGTAGGCAGTCAGTCGTTGTTGGGGCTGGCGATGTGCCATCGATTGCGATTCGAATCGCCCTTTCGGGATGCCATAGGGATCTGGCCAATGGAGACAGGATTTCTCGCCAACGCATTATCGGAGTGGCCGCAAATCGTCCTGGCGGAAGTATGGCCAGGCGTTGCCCGGCAGCAGGTAACCCAATGGCTGGGCGAGAACCCGGAGTCGATTGTCGATCAAGCGCAGGTTGCAGCCCTCGCTCAGCGATTGAGGGACCTGGATCGCCAGCATCAGTTGCTCGATTGGCTGGCCCGACCGTCGGACCTAACCCGCCAGCAGATGGACAAAGTCCTGCAGGAAGAAGGATGGATTGCAGGTGCTCATGCCCTGGCGTAAGCCATCATCTAAGACGCTACCATTACCACAATGCTAGCTCATGTCTCATTCCTGCTCGTGCGCGATCTCCCTTGACCGATCGAAGACCGCTGCATCGCCTACCACGACCGCTTCACTGAACAGGAGGAAACGATAGCAAAACCTCAAAAGGTGGGTGGCACCTTCTGAATGA
>JBJSWM010000510.1:0-3096 GCA_046085865.1 Pirellulaceae bacterium | reverse complement strand
GTTTGCTGAGCGTCGCCTGACGCCGTGCCAGACGGATCGCCAAGGGGGCTGGGATTCCAAAGGAGGGGGCATCGGCGCCTGTCGCTAGGCGGGGTTGAAGCAGCGTGAGGAAATCAAATCCCATGTCGATGGCCCAGGCGGTGTCCTGCTCCACAGAGCCGATCGGAATCGCAATCCCCAACTTGGTCGCCTTGCCAAGCATGGACCTCAGGGCGCGAAACTTCCTCGCTAGGCGATTGGCGTCGACGCCATCGAAAGGAGGCTGCGCGACGCGACTGCTGGCGGTCGCAGTCGCACCCAGCCACTGGAATTCCACTGCATCGGCGCGACGCAACTGCTCCGCCGTGGGAAGTTGGTCTCCTTCCACCGGAAGGATCCCAAAGCCAGAAGAAAAGCCGTCGGGATCAGCGGATGGGGAGTTACCCACCCAGCCGATGCCTGTCTGCGCCGCGATGTGCTGCAAGGCGATTGCTTGCTTGGACTGCAGTCCGAGAAGTTTCTGGTCCCATGGGATGCGCGTCACGATCGGCATGCAAAGTCGCTGCTGTGGTCGAACAATTCTCGCCGCGATCAGCTCATTCCAATCCTCGCTGGAAACCAATTCGGTGCGTCGGCTGGCAGGCTGCGAGGTGAGGAGGAAATGGTCCCAGATCGCTGTCTCCTGGCCGAATACCGAAGCATCCGCACCACTCATGGGCTGGTCTCCCTTTGGAATCCACGAAACTCCTTGCCTGTCGCTTTGACCCCTGATTTCAGCAGCATCAAGCCGATGCGAATGTGGTCGGCCTCCTTCAAGCGATATTCGAGAACTCCCGGCGCCAGTGAATCGACTTCACCCCGTACATAGATCGTGCCGCCTCGCATCTCAGCACCCAGGAGTGGGCCTGCCGAACCGCCCACAATGATCGTGCCGCTGCGCATCCGGTAACCGCACTCCTTGCCGACGTCTCCCCGCACCATCAGTTCTCCCCCAAGAAGCCCTGCACCGCAGCGCTCCCCGGCGCTCCCGTAGACGGCAAGCAAGCCTCCGGTAGCGAGGCTGGCAAGGTACGCACCCGCGTGGCCCCGCACCACCAATTGACCACTTTCCATCCCCTGGCCAAAAGCATATCCGACGTCTCCTGTCACCTCGGAATCCTGGCCACCGAAAGATATCAGACAGTAATCTCCCAGACTTCCCTCGATCCGCCACCTCTGAAAGGACTCGATGCCAGCGCCAATCGCATGATGCCCTTGAGCTCCCACGATGGTCACTGCTTCGGCACCTCGACAGGCTGTGGCAATTTCCTCGGTACAGCCGTCGATACTCTTCTTGGAGAGATCAATTTTTGTTGGTGTTGTCTGCTCGCCCATCACCCCTAGCTCCATGCGACCACCTGAAGACACGGCTGCCGGCAACCCGTCGCGCTCGAAACTTGTATTGATTGTAGTCTTCCCTCCAGGATCAGCGAGCAAGATCTTGGTGGAAGTCCTGTCGAGAACTGGTCGCACCGATCGCCTATTCTGATTTGAATGCGGTTACGATGATTTCCAGAAGAAAGCAACCTTCGCATCGGGCGTTGCAGTGCTTCGGCGTCCTGAGAGATTCAGTCAGAAGGGGAGGCATGGAGATGGTGTGTCTGGCCCGAAGGAAAGAATGGGGATTGGTAAGCTGCGGCCCATGGGGCATTTTCTGGGCTGCGATTCTCTCTTCTGTCGCCTCGGTCTTTGCGTCACCCGCTCGCGCACAGACCTCCTGGATCGGGTACACCGAGGGACGTAATGATTTCGAAGAAGGGCAATATGCCAATTGGGTGACCCAGCGCGCTTGGCGGGTACAGGCCGATGGCAGCCAGCGGCAGGAAGTTGCTGCAGGACTGGTTGTCGAAAAAGATCAGTGGACCCAATTTGCAGGTTGGTCACCCGACGGAGCGAAAGCGATTGTCGGTCTGCACCGCGAGTCGAGGGAGAATGCACTTTGGGAGCGCGAGCATCGGACATTTCGCATGACCGAAGGCTGGCAGTCAGATGCCTATCTGGTATCGCTGGCGGACGGGGAGTTGTTCTGTCCCACCTCGGTCGATCGCGTCAGCGCATGCAATACCGGCTTGTTCTACCTCCCCAAAGACCGTGGCTTTGGTTTCACTCCATTGATCGATGGAATCTCCAAGCCGTTTGTCATGGATCTGGATGGACGCAACAAGCGGGATCTGTCAGGCGCTTCCAACGCATTCTCCTATGGCTACAGCATTTCGCCTGACGGCCAGTGCATCAGTTACCACGCTGACTATCAGGTCTACATCGCGGATGCCCAGGGTGAGCATAGGATTCGTATCAGCGACCAGTTTCCCTTCCAGTTTGCGCCGCGTTGGTCTCCCGATGGCCAGTGGTTGCTGTTTGTCGCCGGGGAACATTATGACTGCCACCCGCATGTTGTCCGAAGAGATGGAACTGGTTTGCGGAAGGTCGCAGATCGCGGCGGATATCGCGGCGTGGTGGAGGTGCTGAAGCATTCCGATTTTCACAGCGAGAGCAGCGATCTGCCGGTCTGGGGTGTGGACAGTAAGACCATTTTCTTCACCGCTCAGATCGATGGTCGGATCGAGTTGATGCGGGCGGATTTGGAGGGAAATGTTCAGCGGCTAACGTTTTCCTCTCCAGGTGTTCGCCACTACCACCCTGCGGCTTCCCCGGATGGCAAAGCGATTCTATTTGGAAGCGACCGCACCGGGCAGATGCAACTTTATGTACGGCACCTAGAGGAGCAGCAAGATCGTCCCATCACCGAGGCCAAACCAGGCTTTGCCGCCATGCATGGCCACTGGCAGCCTCAATCCCCCATCCCTCCCCCAGTTTTGGAACGCTCGCCTTGATTCCCCGTCGGCGCTTCCCGCGATCGAACCCTTCGGCCGCTCGATCGTTTCGGACGAAAACGCCGAAACTTGAAGAAGGACTCTGGTATCGCCTTGACGGAATCGCCTTGACGGAGTCGCCGTTGGAAAGCCGACGGTCGATCGGGAAAGAATCCGATTGCGTCCAAGAAAGTGCGAAAGGGGTGCCAAGGAGAAAAACCTTGAAATCCTCGAGAATTTCGGAGTCTTTGTGGTTTTCCCCGAG
>JBJSWM010000509.1:0-2815 GCA_046085865.1 Pirellulaceae bacterium | reverse complement strand
CATCAACGATCCGAGATACATGCCCGTGACGCGCGATCTATCACCAAATAAAGCTCTTTCGATTCTCTATTACATTCAAAATCAGTACTTCCCCCCCAAGTGATCTCGCCGGTTTACCTCGTACTCCGTGCGTTTTTTTCTTTTTTAGGAATACTCCCATGGTCTTGTTGCGCGTCGGCATGCTCATGATGTTTGCCGGATGGTTCTCCCAGTCGATGCCGGCTCAAGGGCTACCCGACAAGGGGCCAACGCTACCATTTCGAGTGGAGTATCGAGCCAAGTCGTTTCCCGACGTGCCGCCTCTGGTGGGGCTGCAAGCTTACTCGGCGACAATGGTCGATGGAAAGATCTTGATTCTTGGTGGGCGAAAGCAGGGGTTGCATTTCTTCAAGCCACTGCCCAACCAGAACATGCCGCCTGAAAACACCAACAACCTGATCTTGGTAATCGACCCGGCAAGCGGGAAGTCCTGGAGCTACGATGTTACGGCCCTGTCTCAGCGTCTAGGTGACGCCATTCGCTCCAACAACCAGCAGTCTTGGTACGATCGCCAATCCGATCAGTGGTACATTCTTGGCGGCTACGGTTGGGATCGATCGACTGGCGACATGGGCACCTTTCCTACCATGCTCCGAGTTTCCGCCCGAAGGTTGATTGCCGAATTGATGGCCCCCCGCCCCAATCCGAAGGAAGCGATTGAGAAGCTGTTTGAGTTGCAGGAGGATGAGCGATTTGCGGTCACCGGTGGCGGGTTGCATCGGCTGGGCAATAACTTCTACCTCGTTTTGGGCCAGCAATTCGACGGTCAGTACAGCGTCTTCGATCCGGGGACTCCAAGTGCAGCAGTCCGGTTCAAGCAGAAGTACACCGAAGAGATTCGCGTCTTCACACTGAAGCCGGGAACATTGGAGATTCTTTCCTATGGTGTCCTGGATTCCGATGATCCCAAGAAACCTCTCCATCGACGCGATGGACCGATCCTCGGGACGGTCGACCCCAGCACAGGGGAGCCCCGAGTCGCAGCTTTCGGCGGTGTCTTCGTCCCGGGAACCACGCAAGGCTACACGGAGCCGATCTATATCTACGATGGAGCCGACCAGCCGTACCACATCATCGATAGTCAGGTGCAGCAGCATTTCAGTCAGTACGAGTGCCCTGTCCTGCCGATCTTCGATGCCGAATCGAAGGCGGTCTATCACATTTTTTTTGGTGGGATCAGCCATTACTTTTATGGCTTCGACGAGATGCAGATGAAGGTGTACCAACTAGTCACCGCGCAGGGCCGCGCCGATGGCGTGCCCTTCATCGGCAATGTCAGCGGGATGGTGCAGCGCGCCGATGGCTCCTATGACCAGTTCCTCTTTCAGAACTCCCTGCCCCGCATCGCCATTCCTGAAGATGTGAAGGAGTCTTACTTCAAAGACTTTCCCGATTACAAAGTCGATACCACCAACCTCTATGGAAGCAGTGTCGAGATGATCGAGAACTCGGAAGCGATCGAGCAAGGGTTTTTGAGTGAAGGCGGGGTGCTGGATCTGGAGCGGATGGCGCCGGGGCAGACCGTCGTCGCAGGCTACATTTATGGCGGTATTGCTTCCGTATTTCCCTATGCGCTGAGGGCCAGCCAGGGGACTTTCCCGAGCAACACGTTGCTGGAAGTCACTGTCACAAGGGCTTTCTCCCAGGCGCTGCCGGGCAGCGCTGGCATTCCTGCTGAAGTGACGACCAAAACGTCAGGGCGATGATTCCGGGGTAAGGGCTTCGGGCAAAAATCGGTTCTCCTTGTCGATAGCTTCCTGGCGTCTAGTTTCCCATGATCTTCTGCTGGTGGATTGTTTGCTGGCGACATAGAGGCAGTCAGCAGCTCCGCGGTCAACGATGAGGATCGTTCCGTTGTTGTAACGCCATTCAACTTCCTGAATGCCGTCGGCATTCCAACGGAAAAGATCGACTGGAGGATGCTTGGTGTCCGACCAGGGCAACTCGATTCTCAGATCTCTTGGATCACCGAACTCAAAGGTGTTTTCCTCTGAGATTCGGTACTTGAGGTCGAGCGCGAAGATCAGCATTTCCTCGATCGACACGATGGTCGATAGATCCCATTCGGGGTTGCCTTGAGCGTCGGAAAGTTGCTGGTAGTAGGCGGCATCGCCATCCAGAAGCGAGGGTGCCATCATTTGGATCTCTCGACCGACCCGTCGCATTGCATCCCAGGTATCTGGGAATTTTAGCAGCGACTTGCGACTGAGGTTGAACCAGTAGAGCGAGGTGATTCGCGAGGCGAGGGCGTGAAGCGCCTGGCTGCGGAGTTCGGCGGGTGTTGGACTTCTGCGACGCCTACCATCCAGGAAGCCGCCCCAGCCCGCGTGGGGCCCTTGGCTCCATGCGGCAATCGAAACGGGTCGCGATAGATCCCTCAGCGATCTTGTCAGCACACCGATCGTTTCCAGCGGAGCCCCCCAGGAGATCCTTCGATCACCCCAACGGTCGTACTGCCGCCAGGAATCGGCGGCGGGCGCTACCACCCGGTATGCATCAAAGTGAGGGTAGTCAGAGAGCCCCGCGTAGTGGCGCCACACCCGTTCCTCGCTATGAGTCACGCTGGTCGGAAGTCGACTGGCCAAATAGGGGACGAATGCGTCGAAAACCTCCTGCGGCGGCACCGGTCGGCCACCTCCATACTGCGGCTCACCAAGGAACTCGACCGCATGAATTCTCGGCAGCCACTCGTCCTTGTCGTACTGCTCCAGCGGCATCATGCGATTGAACGACTTGAAGGGGGTTTCGGAGAACCAGTTGTCGGGCTGGTGCTTGG
>JBJSWM010000508.1:0-5039 GCA_046085865.1 Pirellulaceae bacterium | reverse complement strand
CGATTGCCGGCGTCCGGGGAGTTCCCAGTGGGAGTCGCTGGATCGATTCGAAGAGCGACTGCGCGGGTTGGCGCAGGCAGGCGTCGACCTGGTGCAGCTGCGGGACAAGGACGCCGACGAGGGGATGCTGTTGGCCTATGCCAGGAAAGCGGTTGAGGCGTTACGACCGACTGGTGTGCCACTGATCGTCAACGACTCCATCGCCGTCGCCCTGGTGAGCGGCGCGGCGGGAGTGCATCTGGGGCAAGAGGATTTGCCTCTTCACGACGCGAGGGAATTGGTAGGTCGGCGGCTGTGGATCGGTATTTCGACGCATTCGCTGGAGCAGGCGATTGCGGCGCAGGAGGGGGGAGCTGACTACATTGGATGTGGGCCGACGTTCCCGTCGAAGACCAAATCATTCGACCATTTCCCGGGGCTTGATCTGCTACGCGCGGTGCAGCAGCGGATCACGATCCCCGCCTTTGCGATTGGCGGGATCACGCGGGAGGGAATCGCCCAGGTTCGGGGTTGTGGCATCGATCGCGTGGCGGTCAGCCATGCGGTGCACGGTGCGGCCGATCCGCTGGCCTCGGCGAAGGAGCTTGCGGAACTACTCGGGTAGGGTCGGTGAGGGGGTTCTTGCAGCGAGACGGACCGACACAAAAGAAGTTGGTTTTCAACCGTGGCACAAGCGTCTGGCTCGTGTGTTTTGTGCGGTGGCAGTGTTCTGCTATAGCCGGACCGCGCTAGCGGCCGGGTTCTTTGGTCTACTTTTGGTACCAGGTATCACGCTTGAAAGAACCGGCGACTAGCGCCTCGCCGCTAGGGTGCTTGGCCCCACAAAAGGCACAGTAAAGCCTCATCACCTCAAGAATCAGGCGGCTTTCTTGCCGCTGCGTTCGTTGAGTCGATTGTAGAGCGTCTTGAGGCTGATCCCCAGTTCATCGGCAGCGGCTTGTTTGTTTCCCTGGTGTCGCTGCACCGCTTCCTGGATCGCAATGTCTTCCATCTCCTTGAGGCTCATCGGCACCGTAGCGCGCGGCGCGGTGGGGCGAGCGGCGCGGGCCATCATATGCCGAGGAAGGTGTTCAGGTAGCAGCGGCGGATGGTCGCTTAGGATCGTTGCATGTTCGATGACATTGGCCAGTTCGCGGATGTTTCCTGGCCAGGAGTGTTCCAGGAGTCGATCGAGTGTTTCGGGGGCGATTGGAACGGCGATCGATGCATGTTCGGGGCGGAAACGGCGGTAGAAATGCTCCGCCAGACGCGGCAGGTCGCTGATCCGTTCGCGAAGCGATGGGACATCGATCTGAAAGGTATTGATTCGGAAGAGGAGATCTTCGCGGAAGGTCCCTTGCTGGACCATTTCCTCAAGATTCCTATGAGTGGCGCAGACGAGTCGAACATCGACGCGGCGAGTCTGGTTGTCGCCGACGCGCCGAATCTCACCGCTTTCCAGGACACGCAGCAGTTTGGCCTGCATCGCCAGGGGTAGCTCTCCGATTTCATCGAGGAAGATCGTACCTCGGTCGGCCGATTCAAACAGTCCTTCGCGCTGCGTATCGGCGCCGGTGAAGGAGCCTTTGAGATGGCCAAACAATTCGCTTTCGATCAGGTTTTCGGGGAGCGCGCCGCAGTTGATGGCCAGGAAGGGGGATTCCTTGCGGAGGCTTTTTTGGTGGACCGCGCGAGCGACCAATTCCTTGCCGCAACCGGTCTCGCCGCGGATCAGGACCGTGCTCTGGGTGGGCGCGACTTTGGCGATCATTTGCTGGACAGTCTTCATCGACGGGTGATCGCCGATCAGCTGACTGGCGGCTTGGCAGCGATCGAGTTCCTGCTGGAGTGACAAGTAGTTTCGGCGCAGCTCGCGACGCTGCGCGATGCGCCGCAGCAAGGCATCCAGTTCCGAGAGCTTGCACGGTTTGGTCAGGTAGTCGGTGACTCCAAAGCGGAGCGCTTGGACGGCGGTATCCAGCGACGATTTCCCTGTGAGCACCACTGCCTCAGTCATCGGCGCCATCTGATGGGCGCGCTGGATCACCTGCATGCCGCTAAGCCCTGGCATGTCGAGGTCGACGATCAGACAGTCGAAGCTGTCTTTTTCGAGCGCAGCGATCGCGGTTGCACCGTCTGGACAGACGGTGACTCGATGGCCCATCTGCGGCAACTCCAGACGCATCAGTTCCTGGAGCGATGGTTCGTCGTCGGCAAACAGGATGCGAAGCGAATCAGGCCGCTTGGTAGGTTCGTTCATGAGTACCTTCAAATTCCTCGACAGGAAGTGTGACTTCGAAACGGGAGCCCTGCCCTGCCCCGTCGCTGTGCGGGGTGATGCGGCCTCCGTGGTCGGCGATGATGCGGCTGGTGATTGGCAGCCCCAGCCCAGTACCGCGACCGTCGCGGCGTCGTGTAAAGAACGGTTCGAACAGATGCTGCTTGACCTCATCGGTCATGCCACAGCCGTTGTCGGTGATCACCAGTGTGGCGTGGGTACGGTTTGATTCCAGGACGATTTTGACCCAACCCTCTTCTTTCGACTCGGGCAAGGCGTCGAGCGCGTTGGTCAGGAGGTTGAGCACCACCTGCTTGATCTCTGGTGGGCTGGCCCAGACCCAGATCGGGTCCTTGTGCTGGAATTCGATTTGTCGATCGCGATACTGCCCCAAATGCTGCACCATATCGACCACATCGCGCACCAGGGAAGCCAAGTCGGTGCGATGCTTTTTTTCGGCATTTCCGAGTCGGGAAAAATCGAGCAATCTTTCGGTGATCCCTTTGCAGCGGAAGGCATCATCTTGGATGCGTCGCAGGTAACTGCGGAGCGTTTCCACTTCCGGCGAGGGGGTCTCATTGGATGGGGCATCGCTGGTGAGTGGATGGAGGATGCGATGCAGGCGGCTTTCGAGCGCTTCGGCGCTCCAGGCGATCGAGGCGAGTGGGTTGTTGATTTCGTGAGCGACGCCGGCCGCCAGAAACCCGACGCTCGCCAACTGCTCATTGCGAATCACTTCGCGGGACCGTTCCTGGACTTGATGATGAAGTTCGCGTTCCGTTTTCAGGAATCGTTCGGTGCCGCGGTTGATCGTCTGTGCCAGCTCGCTCAATTCATCCTGGCTGTCGATGATGATCCGATGTTCGTAATCGCCTCCGGCCACCCTTCGAGACCCTTGCAGCAGTGCCTTGAAGGGGAGGATCACGGCGCGACGGACGTAGACGCACAGCCCCACCAGTAGAAGCAGCGTGAAGAAGGTGGAGCTCCAGGCTAGAGCGATCCAGGTGCGGTAGCGCATGCGGACTTCGTCTCGGAAGGAGGCCATGCGGTGATGCAGGAAGGTGGGAAGCTGATGGGCCCGATCGGACAGTCGGTCGAGGTCTTCCAGTTGTTGACTGAAGTCGACACGATCGCGAAATAGATCCTCTTCGGTGCTCCGGTCCAGCACGACATGGACGAGTGTTTCGATCTCCTGCACCATCTGGCGTTCCAGGCTGCGATCCCCAAGTCTCGCTTCGTTTCCGACATGGACTTCCAGGCGCGCCTTGTAGCTAGCCAGTGCTTCGCGGACCTCCTGCAGTTTGGCGCGGTGCTGGGTTCGTCGCGACCACTGCGTACCTTCAACGACCTGGCCTAGTGAGGGGAGGTCGATACCATGAGCAGCGGTTTGAAGGTAGGAGATACGGAGGTCGTCGATGGCGCGAGTCAGCGCATCGGCCACCGGGAATTCCGCAGCCCGTTGGCTGAGGATCACCGCCAGATCGCGATAGGCGTAAGCGCCCCGAAATCCGGTGTAGCCAAGCACCAAAATGACAGTTCCAAGGACCGTCATGGCGATCAACAGCTTTTGGCGGATCGTGCGTTTGGACCCCACACGCGACCTCCTTGACGCGGTGCTCTCTCAAGGCAGTCCTCCAGGGACTCCCCCGGGGGCGGATGGTAGCCGATCGGCCCGCTCGGATTCAACCCACAAAAAAGAACCGCACTCCACCCATTCCACTCATTCACCCCACCCCTTCACCCCGACGCGTCCCCCCCATCTCGCCTGCGATTTGCTGGCGACGGTGCCCATACTGCACTGCATGGCCGGGACGGCCATGCCACGAGATGGCTAGCATAAGATTGGTGCCACCCACCTTTTGCGACGAAGAGCTAGCATAGGGTTGGGCAGTTCGGCCTAGATCCATGGCCTGAACGATCCAAGTTCGCTTCTCAGAATCACTGTGACTCCGTGTCTCCGTGAGATACTTTCCCACCGGCACCTGCATGCGAGCGGTAGCATAAGATTGGTGCCAACCACTTCGAATCGATCGATCTCCTAATCCAGATTCAGGTTCCATGCACGCAGACGATGCGTGGATCCTTCTTCGCTATCCCGCAGCAGCAGGATTCCCTTGCTATAGGCAGGAAGCGCACGATAAACGCCTCGCGGTAAATCGAGTTCGGCAACTTGTTGATATCGGCTAGGATTGGCCTGAAACAACGTCAACTTGCCATTGATCCCTATTCCAAGAATGCGGTTGCCCATCCCGAGCAGGTGGGTGATTTCCGAAATGCGTTCGATCCAAAGCGGTGTTTCTGGAGACGCTGGATCGAGGCAAACTAGCTGGGTTCGACCGGCATCTTCTCGCCCATCGCATCCATAGATACGACCATCGATTTCGATCGGTGTGATGTATTGGCTGGAAAGACTCTGCTTATCACGAAAGAGAACGGAGAGAGGATTGGAATTCGGTTGAATCATCGAAGCTCCAATGCCATAGCTAGAGGTGAGAAAGACTTCGCCAGAGGAAAGCTGGATAGGGGTTGCTGCATTGACCGTGGGGCCACGCATACCAAACTTGAAGTCGAAAAGCACCTCTCCATTTTCTGGGTTCAATCCCACTGTCGTCATTCGGGTGACAACAACAACCATCTTTTCTTCTCCCAATCGCCACAGGATTGGAGAAGCGTAACTGGCTTCTGCCCCAGCCGTCTGCCATTCGGTCTGTCCATCGGACAGACGCACAGCAACCACACTACCTTCTTTGCTTCCCCCGACATTGACGATGGCCAAATCCCC
>JBJSWM010000507.1:0-3849 GCA_046085865.1 Pirellulaceae bacterium | reverse complement strand
AATTGCCATTGGGTCGCCCTTCGACTGGAGTTAGAGCCAGCACGTATCGGCGACCAAAGGGCGCCTTCGAGATGCATGGCTTGGCGTAGCCTCCCCAACAGAATCTCAGTTGGGAGGCGGCTTTGGGGGCCCGGAAGGTGGCGAGGCAGGAAGGATCGCGGGGCCGGCAGTGGAGGCAGCAGGGGTAGCCGTGCCATTGGCAGGTGCTGCGGCGCTGGCCGTGGTAACAGGTTCTTCCACAGCTCCCATCTCCCCAAGCGCCTCCGCAAACAAATGTCGCTCTCGTAACGGTATCCCGGTCTGGGCGTCTTCGCTGATCGTGTCCTCGGCGGTCCCCTGATACAGCCGACGACCGGCAAATCGAGGCGCCTTGTAGATCGTCCCTTGCTGGATAGGCCCGACGCCAAGGACCCAGGTGTCTCTCGCGTTGCTGTTGGATTGTTCGATCCCCGACTGCCATACCGCTTCGTGGGTGTCTCGCCGAAATGCAAACACCGCGACTTTCGCAGCCCCCGACTTCAGTTCGCGCTTGGCGATCGATATCTCAGGGATGGTGGGAAACGGACTGACACCGTTGACGAAGGAGGAGGCGCTGTTCAGGGCATTGTTGGCGGGGATTCCGTAGGTGACACTGTGCCCGTCCGTTCCCAAGGCTCCGATGCGGACTTCCGCCACTAGCTCGGCATCCTCCTTTTTGTCCTCAATGAAGCAACCTGCTGCGATCATCTGTTGCCGAATACTGCTAACGACGTAATCCGCGCTGATCAAATTCTGCGGGCCGAGCATGGGATTGGGCATGCCCGGAACGCTGCGCGCAGAAGCCAGGTAGGAAGTGTCCAGGTAGATTCGATTCCCAGCCAAAGGGCGAAAGTCGATTTTCGAGACGGCGCTATCGACCGCGTCGGACATCAGAAGCTGTTCGGTTGCCGTGTACGACTTGGTCGTTCCACACCCGACACACATCGCCAGCGTCAGCCAGGCCGCGGCGTCTCGGGTTCGCCTTAGAGACCAGACGGTGGAAATGATGGAGCGGATCATGGTGCCAGGGGTGGGGTTCAATGCAAAAGGTGGGGGTGCGACGGGCCGAGCCGCCTGGGAGTACTTGCCTGCGCGAACCATACCGAAAAACACCTGTAGGATGCAAGTTCGCTCCTGAATGCAAGTAGGGGCTTAGGGGGGCTGGGGATAGTGGGCCAGTGGGGGCGTTGATCTGCCCGTGGCTTGAAGGTGGTTCGGCAGGTCACTCGCACGAGATTCCGAATGCTCTCAGCATGCTGTTGGGCACCCAATCGCTCGGAAAACAGCTCCCTAGCAGACTCTCCCGCGACTCGCCAAAACTCTGCTGTGTGCGATGGGGCCAAGGGCAGGTCGATCGACGTTGGGATCCGGGTGGTTTGCCGTGCGGTGGTTTCTGGCCGCCAGGAATCAGCGGTGGACGTCCTAACGTTCCTTTGTCCGGCCGATGGCCATTTCCAAGCAAATGCAATGAAGCGATTGCTATCGAAAAGAAGCAGATGGACCATAAAAAAAGGCTGCCCCGCGGGGAGGCAGCCTAGCGATTGAAAGCATTGGGCAGTTGGAGCGATTAACGCTTTGAGAACTGGACACCACGGCGAGCGCCGCGGAGACCGTACTTCTTGCGTTCCTTCATGCGGGAATCGCGGGTAAGAAACCCGTCGTCTCGAAGCGGCTGGAAGAAGTCTTGATTCATTCCGACCAGGGCGCGTGCCAAGCCCATTCGAACCGCTCCGGCCTGACCCATCGTGCCGCCACCCGAGACACGCACTAGGACGTCCACCGACTCCGTCTGGCCGACGCGATCCAGGGTCTCCTGAACTTGGCGTCGCTCTTTGTCGGTCGTGAAATACTCATCGAAGGGGCGACCATTGACGACGATCTTTCCCTTGCCGGGGCGAATTCGAACTCGCGCGATGCTGGTCTTGCGACGTCCGGTGCCCAAAGCGTCTCCGTTGACCCGATCTCTCTTCTGAATGACCATGCTGCGAACCAATTCCCGTAATCAAAGATCAAAAAAATGTTTCGAAGATCAAGAAGCCAGAACGAAGTTAGGACTTCGCTCCCGCATCAAAGGGTTCGGGTTGCTGGGCCTGGTGTGGATGATCAGGGCCCGCATAAACCTTCAGTTTATCGAGCATCTTGCGTCCCAATGCGTTTTTGGGCAGCATTCGCTTGACCGCAAAAATCACCAAATCCTCAGGCTTCCGCTCCAGTCGTTCCTGGTAGCTTTCCATCTTCTGACGTGGATAGCCGTTGTACCAAGCGTAATGACGAACCGACAGTTTCTTGCCGGTCATCACTACCTTCTCGGCATTGACCACGACCACAAAGTCCCCGGTATCGACGTGGGGAGTGTAGGTGGGCCGGTGCTTGCCCATCAGGATCATCGCCAGTTTGCTGGCCAATCGACCCAAGACCTGGTCGCTTGCATCGACCACAAACCAGTTCTTTTCCAGTTCCCCTGGTTTGGCCATGTACGATTTGGTCTTCGCTACCACGTCTGTCACCTCGAAATCATGCGTCGCAAGTCGATCCAACGATAGTCCGGCCTGCCATCCCGGCAGGTCGCAAGGAATCCAGGATTTTAGCCCTCTGGAGGATGGCCCGCAAGTCGAATTGGCCTTTTTGTAGCCCTGCCGCTCGACCCCTGCTGACCTCCAGGATTCCACTTAAACCCGGCAAAGTTCCACCGCCTCCCGCAAACTGGTCATCGGATCGCGCGTCGGCAGAAATTCATGAGCGAGAAAGCCATCAAAGCCACTTTCTGCGATTGCCGTAGCAATGGGGGGGTAGTTGATTTCCTGAGTCGCGTCCATTTCGTGTCGTCCGGGATTGCCGGCGGTATGGTAATGGCCGAAGTAACGGTGGTTTTTTTGGATGGACCGGATGAGATCCCCTTCCATGATTTGCATGTGGTAGATGTCGTAGAGCAATTTGAAGTGGTCGGATCCAACCATGTCGACCAGTTCGATCCCCCAGTCCGATCGATCGCACATGTAATCCGCATGATCGACGCGGCTGTTGAGCAGTTCCATGTTCAGGATCACCCCATGCTTTTCGGCGACGGGGACGATCTGTTTGAGCGCCGCTGCGCAGTTTTTCAATCCAGTCTTTCGATCGATGCCGCGGGCGTTGCCAGAAAAGCAGATGACATTCCGCCAGCCCTCCTTGGCGGTTGCTTCAATCCTCTCTTGAAGCGTTTTCAGGCAGCTCTCGTGGAACTTTGGTTCGCACAGCCCGTCGGCTAGTCCATGGGACTGGACCATGGTGCAGACAAGCCCATACTTTTTAACCGTTTCAAAGTCTTCAGGACCAAGCAGGTCGATTCCGGAGAGTCCCATCTGAACAGCTTGCTGGCAGAGTTCATCGAGCGACAATTTGGGGAAGCACCATCGGCATACCGACTGCCGAATACGACCTGCCTTGCCTTCAGGAGGAGCGGCCTGGATGGCGGCTGGAGTGCTGGCGATAGCGGCAGTTCCTGCCACGGCGACGCTGACAAAGTCCCTGCGTTTCATTTTTCAATTCCCAGGATGAAAAGGGGATCCATGTGTCTGTCCCCAGGATGCCGGAGCGAAAGGTAGGCCTAGCTTGCGAACCATTCTCTTCTCGAATTAGGTAGAGGGCCTTCGAGTCGATAAGGCGACCCCAGGGATCGTCTCTAGATTCTTCCATTGGCCGATTCACAAAGCCATCTTAACCGATCACGCTAAGAAGAGCCAACCTAGGGCGGAAGCGAACCGATGGATTCCCTCCGTCGGTGCGATTCCTACCCGAGGCGACGATCGAACCAATCGAAGGGGTGGCGGCAAATGGTCTTCTTACCGCAAG
>JBJSWM010000506.1:0-703 GCA_046085865.1 Pirellulaceae bacterium | reverse complement strand
GCATTCCACACGTCGCTGAAGGTGACCGATATCTCACCCTTGGTGGTTCTTGCGGGAATCAGCGGGACTGGCAAAAGTGAACTGCCCCGGCGGTACGCCGAATCGATGGGGATGCATTTCCTGAATGTGGCCGTTCAGCCCCGTTGGGACAGCCCACAGGATATGTTCGGATTTTTCAATTATCTGGAAAACCGTTACCGAGCGACCGAGCTTGGGAGGGCTCTGGTCCAAATGGATCCCTTCTACAGGGAAGATCAGCGAGGTTGGTCGATTCCTGAAGGATGGGATCATTCGCTTTCCAGCCAGATGCTGCTGATCCTTCTGGATGAAATGAATCTGGCAAGAGTCGAATACTATTTCAGCGAGTTCCTCAGTCGTCTTGAGACGCGTCGTGGCACTGATCGCAATGATGCCGAGAGCCGCAGGAAGGCGGAGATCGGGCTGGAGGTTGGATCAGGGAAGAGCAAGACGCCAATCATGCAGCTGTTCGTCGATCGGAACGTCCTCTTTGTTGGAACGATGAACGAGGATGAAACGACTCAAGCGCTCTCCGACAAAGTCATCGACCGTGCCAATGTCCTGCGGTTTGGACGGCCAGGCAAAGTTGAGAAAGCGTCTGATAAGGGGCAGGTTGAGTCGACCGACTCGCGGATTCCCTACGCGGTCTGGGATTCCTGGTGCCGGTTGCCCGACTCGTTGCCCG
>JBJSWM010000505.1:0-1396 GCA_046085865.1 Pirellulaceae bacterium | reverse complement strand
TATGGTGACGTCTGGGGTATGGCCTGGGAGCCTTTCATCTACCAGGGCGTGATCGCTCGCGGTGGCGTCGATGCCAATGCCCAGTGGCATGGAACGCGGGTCAAGATGGGGGATGTAACGGACGGCACCAGCAACACACTGGTGATTTCGGAAAAGCAGTTGAACCCGCTGGCCTATCGCACTGGCGATTGGCACGATGATGCTGGATGGGCCGACGGCTGGGATCCGGACGTGATCCGCTACACAGGGTTTCAGCCCAACTCCGATTCCCGTTATGGCAGGCAGGGTGGCTGGGAAGGTTACCGCTTTGGAAGCGCGCACCCAGCCGTCATGGGTGCCGCCATGGCCGATGGTAGCGTTCGCTTCATCACCTTCAATATCGATCTGACGCTCTTCAATCGACTCGGTCATCGCGCCGATGGCGAGTCGGTGGATCTAGGTGAGTGACAGGCCGTTGGCTCGTCCTGCTGAACTGAAATGAAAAAAAGGTGGGCCGCAAATGCGGTCCACTTTTTTTTGTTGAGTCTTCGGCTGATTGCTGGAACCTAGGGAGGCTAGTTGGTAACGCGGCACCGCTTAGGTCAAGGGCTGGCAACCAGCTCGCCAAACCGAGTGGCATCGACCTCTTCAATTTGGCCAAGCGTACCACCGACGTAGCGTTTCCCTTCGATGCCATCCTGCTCCCAGGCGAAGACAACGATTTGACCGGGCTGTGTCTCCTTGGGAGAAAAATTGAAGCGATAGGGCTTCTTGTCGCGTGAGGAGACAAACAGCGATTCCACGTCGCGCACCCCCATCGCTTCCAATTCCTCCGCTGGCTGCTTGCGGATGAACTCTTTCAGTTCGGCTTCGTTGCCGGGACTCTTGCCCTGATTGGCCCCGATGAATCGTCCGTAATAGACTGCCAGTGGTTTCAGGTTGGACGACTCTCGCTGGGCAATCTCTTCATCTCGCGTGCATCCGACGCACCATACCATGCCGAGGAGGATCATGGATCGAATCCAACAAGCACGCATCTTTGTCTACCTCGCAGGGAGCGAAATCCTACCCGGTTACCTAAAACTCATCCTATCCCGTCGAGTGTACCATAGACGATCGAAGCAATCCAAAAAACGATTGGAAAATCACTTGCACCATGGTGGGACGTGTCCAAGCACCCAGGCTATGCATTTAAAAGTACCGTCGATCCTCGGTGGTCCGGGCGGACGATTGAGTGCTATCTTGCAACGACGTTTCCGCATAGTTCCATCGGGCAGTGGATGGAGCGGCTGGAGGCGGGCGAACTGACGGTGGAGGGGCGGGTGGTATCGGGCGGTAGGTTGCTGCGAGCTGGGCAGGAGGTGGTGTGGCATCGGCCTGGATGGGAGGAGTCCTCGGTACCCCAGGTGGTCGACTG
>JBJSWM010000504.1:0-4569 GCA_046085865.1 Pirellulaceae bacterium | reverse complement strand
GCCATTTTCTAGAGCAGCCTGGAACGGTGGGGATGTCAGAGTTCCGCTTGGGTACGGCGTCCAGAAGGGCACGGAATGCCCATTCCAAAGAGCTCCACGCGACGCCGGGGGAAGTGTGGGATTGGGTTCCGATTTGCGCGTCCTTCGCATCGATCGACGGGGGTGGGCCATTGGCCGCAACGCGGCCAAATACGATAGCCCAGGGCAACGCCCTGGGTTCGAAGGGAAGCGCCCTGGGTTTCGCCCATTCCAAAGAGCTCCACGCGACGCCGGGGGAAGTGTGGGATTGGGTTCCGATTGGCGCGTCCTTCGCATCGATCGACGGGGGTGGGGCATTGGCCGCAACGCGGCCAAACACAATAGCCCAAGGCACCGCCCCGGGTTCGAAGGGCATCGCCCTGTGGGGGAAGAACCGTCGCATCACCCCATCAGTTCGCTGATGGGTGTGGAGTCGCTGACTAGGTGGACGGGGCGTCCTTCGAGGGTGTGGTAGATCTTGCCTGGATCGATGCCCATTTTGCGGTAGACGGTCGAGACGAAATTCTCGGGCCCGAGGACACGCTGGACGGCCGAGTGGCCCTGGCGGTCGGTGGCGCCGATCACTTGGCCGCCGGGCGTACCGCCGCCGGCGAAGAGGATCGACATGGCGTTGGCCCAGTGGTCTCGTCCTGCCAGCGTCTGGCCGGGCAGGGTGCTGATTTTGGGGGTGCGGCCGAACTCGCCCAGGGCGATCACCATGGTGGTCTCTAGCAAGCCACGCGAGTCGAGATCGCTGATCAGGGTGGCGACCGTTTGATCCCATTCAGGTAGTCGCTTTTTGAGTGCACCGAAGAGGTCGGAGTGGTGGTCCCATCCGCCGTCGTAGAGAGTCACGAAGGGAACTCCCGCCTCGACTAGGCGCCGGGCCAGCAGAGCCCGCTGGCCGAATCCGTTGCGGCCATAGGCATCACGTAGCGACTCGGGTTCCTGTTCGATGTCAAACGCCGCCTGTGCCTGCGGCGTGGTGACCAGATCGACACCCTTCTGGACATGGCTGTCGAGCGCGACGACGGGATCGGCGACGGCGGGCGCGTCGAAGCGCGGCATGCGATCGACCAGCTTCCGAAGATCGCGGCGGGAGGTGAAGCGATTGCCATCGATACCGGAGGGAAGTTCAACGTCCCGAACGCGAAATCCCTTGCTGTTGGGATCGCCCCCCACGACAAACGGCGCGTACGAAGCGCCAAGAAAATTGGGGCCCCCCGAGCGGCTCATGCTGGGCATGCTGAAGTAGGCAGGTAGACCATGAGGCGCGCGGCGTTCGTAAGCGGCAACCGATCCCAGGCTGGGGTGGAAACTGACGAAGGCGCCGCAGCCGACCGGGATGCGGGGCGGCGCGCCGGTCATCATGTAGTGATTGCCCGCGCCATGGTTCCCCTGGTTGTGGCAGACCGATCGAATGATCGCGTACTTGTCGGCCATCGCTGCTAGCCTGGGAAGATGCTCGCTGATCTGAATCCCAGGGACGCTGGTGGAGATGGGGCGAAACTCCCCGCGAATCTCCGCTGGTGCATCGGGCTTGGGATCGAATGTCTCGAAGTGGGTGGGACCGCCATCCATCCAGATCAGAATGCAACTGGAGGGTTTGCGGGAGGTATCCAACTGGCCTTCGGAGGCGCACAGCTGACGCATCCTCAGCAGCTCGGTAAAGCTGCCGCCGGCCAATCCGCCAACTCCCAGCTTCAACAGGTCGCGTCGTCTCATCGCATCTCCCTCCCTTGCTTGCATCGTTCCGTCGAGTTCGATTCCCGGTACGATTCTTCGGTCAATCTTTGTAAAGGAATTCTGGTGTATTGAGCAACGACCATGCATAGTCTTCCACCCATCGAGCGCGGTCCTGCCCGGAGGCATTGAAGTCGGCCACCAGAGCCGCAACCTCTTCGGGGCTTGGCCTTCGACTCCAGCACCGCAGCGACAGCTCCTCGATGATCGATTCGATCGATCGGGGACTTTTTGCCAGTTGTCGGCATCGGCCCTGGTCATCGGCGAACCGATTTTGGATTCCTGGTGCATTCATCAGATGGAGTGCTTGCACCACCGTCGCTTCCGATTCGCGTGAACAGGGAGGGTCCTGATTGGGATCAGGTCGGCCGAAGGCATCCAGCAGTTCCGAATCGCTGCGAAACGTCCAAATCTGCATGGCCCGAGAACCAGTCGGCATCCCAGCGTAGTTTACTGGTCGGCCCAGGATGTCGCTGACCGAATCGGCCAGCACTTCGGCCCGCAGTCGCTGGCGATAATGCCGGGAGTAGTTGCGGCGATCGGCGACATTGGTGGCGTTTGGCTGGGAGGAAAGTCGATAGAGTCGACTGCTGACCAGTGTGCGGAGGAGTGTCTTTTGGTCGTAACCACTTTCGCGGAAATGATCCGCCAGCTTGGCCAGCAGCTCGGGATGGCTGGGAGGGTTGGTGGCTCGCATGTCATCGACCGGATCGACCAACCCCATTCCAAAGAGGTGAGCCCAGATACGATTGACGGCTGCCTGAGCGAAATAGGGGTTCTCTGGCTGTTTCAGCCAATCCATCAGCTTGGCCCTGGGATCCTCCCCTTCGGCCAACTGCAACGGTTCGGAAAGAAGGGGCGTCGGTCCCAGTGACTCTCCGGTCAGCGGATGCTTGGTGGCCCCTTCGGACTTCACCCAGACCATCTCCTCACCACCGGAGATTGGTGGCGACAGGCCGGTTCCCTTATAGCCGACTCGTGAGAAGAACGATGCGAGCCCATAAAAGTCCTTCTGGCCGTAGACCTCGAAGGGATGCTGGTGGCATTTAGCGCACTCTAGACGAACCCCCAGAAAAAGCTGACTGACCATGGTGGTGATTTCTTCTGGTTCGCGGCGATCGCGAAAAACCGTCACCGCCCCGTACTTCCAGTTACTTCCCTTGGCCGTCAGAAGATCGCCAACCCAGCGATCGTAGGGGAGATTTTGGCGAAACACCTCCCGCAGCCACGCGTCCAACCAGAAGGTGGCCTTGATGCCGACGCGGTAGGGATTGGGACGGAGCAGATCGGCCCATTGATTGGCCCAATAGTCGGCGTACTCGGGTTGGGCCAAGTAGTGATCGATCCACTCGGGCAACTTCTCTTCGGCGGTCCTAGCATCATCCAGCCAACGCGTCACTTCCTCGAGACTTGGTAGCCGTCCGATCAGATCGATCGACAGGCGGCGCAGTAGTTGCGAGTCGTTGGCAGGAGTGCTGGGTTCCAATCGCAGCTCGCGGAACTTCTCCGCCTGCATTTGATCGATCCAGGAATGACTCGACTGCAGCAGCGCCAAGCTGCCTGGGTTAAAAAGAGCCGGTTGGGGGATGGCGGTGCTCCACGTGGCGATTCGGCCCATGAAACGCGCCATGATCGTCGCTTCGCCTGGATGCACGCTGGCGCGAATCTTCCCATCGGAGGCAACCGAGACGATGGCTGGTTCGTTGGACTGGTAAGCGCTGATCGGCGTCACCTCCCGCTCGCTGCCATCGCTGTAGATTGCGATCACCGAGAGTTCGATCGACTCTTCCGGTTGCATGGAACGCGGCGAAGGCTCGATGCGCAGCCCTGAGATGGTCGGGTCGTCGGGTGAGGTCCGCGGCATCCCCGCCTCCAGCCACCGTCGGATCGTCTGCCAGTCCTCGCCGTAAGGTTCCAGCTTGACGCCACCCCCGTGAGGCTGGAGGCCAGATCCCTTGACCAGCAAAAGGCTTTGGTCGGGTGCTGCGGGGAACAGCCGACGGCCTCGCCCCTCCTCGACAACGGCGCGGTAATCCCAATCGGCATCGAAACCCAACAGCGAAAGGGAGAATCCATTCTGACCTCGCGACTTGCCATGGCAGGGTCCCGAGTTGCATCCGCGAGCCGTCAGGATGGGCTGAATGTCGAGTTCAAATTTAGGGATGCGGGAGTCCCGTGCTGGCTCTTCACCCAGCAGCCATGGATGAGTGCTGAGGATGCAGAGCATGGCGGCGGTCCATGCCAGGAGCATGGTGGCGGAATTTCGCCACCGAGCGTTTGGCGTGGCCGCCTGCACCAAGCCGCTAAAGATCGGATTGGCGGTGGATCGCATCATCGAAGGTACCGGGGCGGGAGGGGTGGGGAGATATCCGTTCGACGCATCATCCCCCAGGCGACAGGTCGGGCAGGATCGCCGTGGGCGTTTTATTCTAGTCGGAAGCAGGAGGTCAATTCCACCAGTCCTGGCCAAAAGGAGTCACTCTGGGATGATTGCATGTGGCGATCGCTTCCCATCGAATCCTTTTCGCATGGCCCATGGAAGGTTACCGAGGATGACTCCAGACGCCCTCCGCATAGATTTTGCTGTATTCCTGCGTGCCACTATTTTTTCGTGACATTGGGATTCGGTGGGTGGGTTAACCCAGCCACCTACAGAATGAGCCGATCGACCAGAGACAAAGGGCTTGGCCCGGCTCTTACCCGCACCGCCCATCCTGTGGAATGGCTCTCAGGAATTCAAAGAGGCAGAGGCATTCAGCAGAGGCATTCAGCAGAGGCATTCAGCAGAGGCATTCAGCAGAGGCATTC
>JBJSWM010000503.1:0-604 GCA_046085865.1 Pirellulaceae bacterium | reverse complement strand
CGGCTCTACGCCGCTCACGGCATGCAGCCTCGCTACTACCACCACGTCGTCGGCATCAACAGCCGTTTGGATACCTTCCAGGCTGCCGTGCTGCTGGTCAAAGCCGCAGAGACAGGTAGGTATGCGGAGGCACGGCGAGCCAACGCTTGGCGGTATCGACAAGCGCTTGCAACCACTTTCGCCAGTGCGGGAGTGGTCCTCCCGGAGGAAGATCCACAAGGCACGCACGTCTGGAATCAGTTTGGTATCCGAGTCCCCGAGGGGCGACGAGACGCGCTCAGGGGGTATTTGGCGGAACGAGCGATTGGGACGGAGATTTACTATCCGATTCCATTGCACCTCCAGCAGTGTTTCCGCCACCTGGAATACCGAGAAGGCATGCTGCCGAACACCGAAGCCGCTTGTCGGGAAATCCTCCACCTGCCGATTTACCCCGAACTAAGGCTGGACGAGCATCATCGGGTCTGCGAAGGGCTAAAAAGCTTCTACCAGGCTCAGTCGCTCCGCCGCGCCGCCTAATCCGGCCCGCAAAGACCAGCCAACCTAGATCGGCCTGGTGAGAAACGGAGGGAATCCGTGCGGGGCCTCGATTGGACAGGTAGTG
>JBJSWM010000502.1:0-4608 GCA_046085865.1 Pirellulaceae bacterium | reverse complement strand
GTGATTCTTCACAATGCCCCATCGCCCAGTCGACTCGACCGCGAACACACCGGAACCCAACGTTCCATTCGAGCACCAGCACGATAAAATCCAGTAGCCTATGCTCCTAAGCGACAATGATTTCTGAAGAGCCGAAAAATGAGGAGCGAATCATGCGACTGGCGATAGCAGTGCTGGTGGGTGGAGTGTTGATGCTAGGTGTCTTCCTTGGGGCACTGGCCTTCATGTGGTTCGGGCTGGGGCCGCGATTCGCCTTCCAGGGAGAGGGTCCGATGGCCAGCGTTCCCTGGACGATCGGCATGCTGCTGGGGGTTGAGCTAGGGTGTTTGCTTGGGGGGTGGGGAGCGACGCGATTGGCAGGGAGTCGATCCCCAATAGCGATCGGAATTCTGTTGGTGCTCCTGGTGGCCTGGGGAGTGGCGACGTGGAATGGTTCACGCAGCGCAGCAACTCGCAAACTCCCCGAAGGCAAGACGATCGCGACCCTATCGTTCGCGGAGGCAGGGGAGTACTCGGTCAGTCCCTTCTGGTTCCCGTTGGCGATGTTGCCAACCGGGATCGGTGGATTGTTGCTGGGCAGTATCCTGGCGAGGTCGATGCCGAGGCGAGCGGCTTTTGGGGAGCGGATTGATCCGCTGGAGGGAGAGAGAAGGTGGCGCGAAGGGGAAGCGGCAGCTGGGAATCGGATGAAAGGAAGCGATGGAACCGATTGCGTAGGATCAGTCAGCAAATCATAATCGACAACGCGACGAAGCTTCCTGAATTCGGCCAGTCCCAAGAGTCTATTCATGCCAGCGATTCACAAAGCGCTCATCACAGCGGCAGGGCCTCGGCAGAACACCCTCCCGCTGCAGCGGCTGGTCGATCGAGACGGAGTCGAGAAGAGTGCTCTTCAGATGATCATTGAAGAGGTTCTGGCGGCGGGGATCGAGTCGGTGGGGATTGTGATCCGTCCTGGGGACGAGGCACCGTACCGGATGGCGGCTGGAGCGCATGCAGATCGGCTTTGTTTTCTGGTGCAGCAGGAACCACGTGGCTACGCCGATGCGATCTTGTGCGGCCGGGATTTTGCAGAGGATCAACCGGTTCTTCATCTGGTGGGCGATCATCTGTATTTGAGTCGCACAGCGGCTAGGTGCGCTCAGCAACTGGTGGAGGTTGCGGTACGCGAGCAGTGCGTCGTCTCGGCGGTGCAACCGACGCGAGAGACGATGCTGCCACACTTCGGGGCGGTGGGTGCCACTCGTCTGCCGCAGCAGGATCATCTCTACGAAGTCCATCGTGTTGTCGAGAAGCCGACGCCGACGCTGGCCGAGCAGGAGTTGTCGGTGTCGGGGCTGCGCAGCGGTTACTATCTCTGCTTCTTCGGTATGCATGTGCTTCACGGACAGGTCTTTCGGTTGCTGGAGTCAGCGATTGGTCATCGGTCTGGCAAAGCGACGCTGGCCGATGCCCTGGATGCTCTGGCTGGTAAGGAACGGTATCTGGCCTGCGATCTGGAGGGGACGCGCTTCAATCTCGGGGTGCAGTATGGTCTCCTGTGGACTCAGTTGGGTTTGTCGTTGGCCGGGGTGGATCGCGAGCGGGTGCTGGCGGACCTGGTCGAATTGATGGCGGTTCAGGCAACTGGCCGCCAGCGCTGACGGGCCGGGAAGGAATGCTGATGGGATCTGGAGCCGGCGACCCCTGGACGGAAACGATTCTCGCAGAGGACGCAACGCTGCGAGATCGGAGCATTGAGTCGTTGGCGGCGGGGTTGGATCGCGAGCAGTTGCTGGTTGCATGCAACCAGCTAGATCCCTTCTGGCGTCGGACCGACAATCTCTATCATCGCGTCCGAGCGATGCTGATGCTGTCGGCCATTCATCGCTACCATCTCCCTCCTCTTCTTTCCCAGCGCCCCGGCGCCGCCATCGCCTACCAGTCATTCGAGCATCTGCTCCATCGGCGGTTTGTCGAAGCGATCGACGGGATGCTTGCTGTTCAGTCGGCTCACGGGCCCAGCCAAGCTCTCTCTAGCGGTCTTGCGAAAGCCTACTATCAATTGGCGATTCAGACCCTGGCCGATCAGGTGCGTCGTTCGGTGCGCAGCGTGCGAGGCAATCAGTGGATGTTTCGGATTGGTCATCCCAGCGATCATCCCCTGCGGTTGGATGGCCGACTGCTGAGAACGGGAGTGGAGAGTGGTCAGTTCCCGGTGCTGATTGAGAAGACCCCGGTGAGAATGGACTTCTCGCATTCTGGTTGGAGTGACATTTTTTTTCTCGGGATGGACTACCCCGAGGGGGCTCAGGTGATCAATGCGTCGATCGACCTGGGGATTCATCCACGCGATGGCGCACCGCGACCCCCGGTTGAGGCGTATTTGCGGGTGATCGATCGACCGGTGTTGCGTTTGGTGAGCGTCGATCTGGGAGCGGAGGTAGAGATCGATCAGATCGATGAACTGTTTGATTTCGCGAAGGACCACCTTGGGTTGCTGAAAGCCGCCGTGATCGCATCGGGGTTGGTGCCGCCAGTGATGGAAGGTTGCCATCAGCCGATCGAGCGATTGCTGGAGCGAGTGCTTGGCAGGCGAGGGTTGGGGCTAGAACTGGTCAGCAGCGTCAACGACATCCCCAAAGGCTCCCGCCTTGCGGTCTCCACCAATCTATTGGGCGCCATGATCTCGGTGTTGATGCGCGCCACCGGGCAGACACAGTCACTGGAAGGTGGATTGGTGGAACGGGATCGCAGGCAGGTTGCGGCGCGGGCGATTCTAGGGGAATGGCTGGGAGGATCGGGAGGCGGATGGCAGGATTCCGGAGGTGTGTGGCCTGGCATCAAGTGGATTCGAGGCTGCATGGCCGAGCCGGGTGACCCGGAATTCGGTATCAGTCGAGGTTGCCTGCTTCCCCAGCACACGGTACTAGGCCCTGAGAGTGTATCGCCGGAGGCGAGGAAACGACTGCAGGAGAGCTTGGTGTTGGTCCACGGCGGGATGGCGCAGAACGTTGGACCGATTCTGGAGATGGTCACCGAAAAGTATCTGCTGCGCTGCAGTCGGGAGTGGTCGGCGCGGCAGGAAGCCATCGACATCCTGCAGCGGATGGTCGAGGCGCTCAAGGAAGGGGACCTCCAGCGACTGGGTGCCTTGACGACCAGGAACTTCGAAGGACCTTTGCAGCAGATCATTCCCTGGTGCACCAACCTTTTTACCGACACGTTGATCGCAGGCTGTCGCAAGGAATATGGCGATCAGTTCTGGGGATTCTGGATGCTGGGGGGCATGTCGGGTGGTGGGATGGGATTCCTGTTCGATCCAGCGATCAAGCCCCAGGCGCAGACGTGGCTGCAGCGGGAGATGGTGGAGGTCAAGAGGCGGATCGAACAGCAGTTGCCCTTCGCGATTGATCCGGTGGTTTACGATTTTGCCATCAACGATCGCGGTAGCTGGGCAACTCTGGCAGAAGAGCATGATGCGCTCCTTCCAATCGGCTACTACGCCCTGATGGCGCCCAAGTGGATCCGCCAAGAAGTGCGGGGGCGCAGCGAGCAGACGCAGCGCGAACTGCAGCAACTGGGGAACCGAATGAAAGAAGGGCAAGTCTCCGGCGATTGGCTGCTAGAACGCTTGCTGCCTCAGGGGAATGTTTCCCATGTGGCCCCCGAGCCGCTGCAGGAACTTTTGCGGTCGCACGGCTTTGATCGGCAGCAGCACGAACAGATTCGGACAGCTCTTTTGGCAGGTCGAATCGGTATCGCTCAGAACCGTCTGCCACAGGGGACTCCGATCGAAAATGTCCAATTGCCCGACCGCCGGCAGATGCCCAGGCAGCGGCGCCAGGAGCAGGCGGCGTTGGGCGCGGCAGCGATCCGCGCTGGGAAGGTTGCCGTGGTGACGCTTGCCGCTGGGGTCGGCAGCCGCTGGACAGGGGGCGCAGGAGTCGTCAAGGGACTGCATCCTTTTTGCCGAATCGCTGGTCGCCACCGAACCTTTTTGGAAGTCCATCTGGCCAAGTCCCGCCGAACCGCTCGGCAATTCGCCAACCCGATAGCTCACCTAATCACCACCGGATATCTGACCCACCAGCCCATCGCCACCGCGATGGCCGCTTCCCAAAATCATGGCTACTCCGGGCCCGTCCTTCTCTCGCCGGGCCGAGCGGTTGGATTGCGGATGGTGCCCACCCAGCGCGACCTGCGTTTCTACTGGAACGAACTGCCGCAGCAATTGCTGGATGAACAAAAGCAGAAGGTGTTGGAGAGCGCCAGGGAGTCGCTATGCCAATGGGCCAGGCAGATGGGCGAAGGGTCGGATTACACCGACAACCTCCCCTTTCAGTGCATGCATCCGGTCGGTCACTGGTACGAGATCCCCAACATGCTGCGGAGCGGCGTCCTCGCCCGGCTCCTCCGCGCGCAGCCGCGCCTCCGCTGGATCATGCTCCACAACATCGACACCGTGGGCACCGATCTCGACCCGGCGCTGCTCGGCCGCCACATCGACGGCGGCGCCGCGGTGACGGTGGAGGTGATCCCCCGGCACCTCGAGGACCGGGGCGGCGGCTTGGCGCGCGTCAATGGGCGGCCGCGGCTCGTGGAGGGGCTGGCGATGCCGCGCGAGGA
>JBJSWM010000501.1:0-1721 GCA_046085865.1 Pirellulaceae bacterium | reverse complement strand
GTCGCCAAGACGCCTAACGAAAATCGTCCTCGTGACCATTTTCAGCCGTCTTCTTGCAAAACTTCGACTCCCGCCTTCGTCCCGTGAACGCTTCCGAGCGATCGCAAGGTTCGATGGAGTCTCCCAACGGATCGCTGGTTGCATTTTTTCGGTGAAGCCAACAAGCATCGCTGCACCAGCCGACAGTTTCCGCACAACCGCTCCACTCCGCCCGATCCCTACGTTTTCATTTGCTATCAAAGTTGTGGCGGTTTTCGTCGATGTACGAAGCAACCGGATCCCTCCGGATTGGATCTCTTGATTGGAAACGAAACGACGATGGACCCATCACCCAATGATCCGACCGAAGTGAGCGACGAAGACCGCTTGGAGTCAGGTCGTTTTTCTTGGACGTCGGCCAATGAATCGGCAGTCACTCAGTCTCCCCTGGAGACCTACCTGCGCGAAATCAACCAGACTCGATTGCTGACCGCATCCGAAGAGAACCAATTGGCTCGCGCCATCGCTCAAGGAGATCCGGAGGCGCGCGATCGCATGGTGCGCGCCAACCTGCGTCTGGTGGTGAATATCGCCAGATCGTACACCGGAAAAGGTCTGGCGCTGCAGGACTTGATCGAGGAAGGAAATCTGGGGCTGCTCCGAGCGGTCGAGGGGTTTGACCATCGCGTAGGTACTCGGTTCAGCACCTACGCAAGTTACTGGATCAAGCAGGCGATCAAAAGGGCGCTGATCAATTCATCCAAGACGATCCGGATCCCGGCTTACATGGTGGAACTGCTCAGCAAGTGGCGAAGGGCGTCGGTTCGGCTGAATGAAGATCTGGGCCGCCCGCCGACCCCGGAAGAAGTCGCCCGGATGCTCGGCTTGCCACGCAAGAAAATCGGGATCGTCAAAAAGGCGATCCAGATTCAAGTCGCAACTCCGCAAAGCGAGCCGGGGGATGCCAGCTGGACTCTTGGTGACATGTTGATGGATGAGCGGAGGAAGAGCCCGGATCAGGAGTTGATCGATGACGATGTCCTGGGCAAAGTGAAGGAACTGTTTCAATTTCTTGATGCGCGGGAAGCGACCGTACTCAAAATGCGATTTGGGCTGGAGGATACGCCCACCCACACCCTCAAGGAGATTGGCGAAGCCCTTGGGTTGACACGTGAACGGGTTCGGCAGATTGAGGTCGAGGCGCTATCGAAACTTCAGCACGGATTGAGCGATCCCCGGGAACGTGGCTGGGTTCGATAAGAGTACCGCGCGCGGTGGAGCCTTGGGGGCGTTCCCCACCCGCGCCCCCAAGGCTCCTGGCGGCCCGTGGAACACGGCTGTCTCTGTACTGTCGGAAAAACTACAGCCACCGGGGCCTGTGAAGTAAGACCGGTGAACGACCAGGATCACCCGGTTGCCGCCAAGTGACATTGATTTGAGGAAACGCCCGATCGGCAACTCGGGTGGATTTTTTTGTTAGGCATTTTCTCCATCGCGCATACGGATTCTAAGTCCTCCGGTAGTTCTCGCGAGCATATTGAAGAAGCCGGCCAATACGCCTCCTGCTAAGAATCCAATCACGAGCCAGCCTACGAAACGGATCCCCCCAGCAAGAAACATATCTTTTATAACAAAGGAGGGTGCTAAATCTGGAAGTTTGCCGCTCGCTGCACCCGCCTTAATCAGTGTGTAAGATTCCATCATGCCAGAAATGAGGCCGTAGACCGAGGAGCCAAGCGAAA
>JBJSWM010000500.1:0-1818 GCA_046085865.1 Pirellulaceae bacterium | reverse complement strand
CATCCGCTTGACCAAGGGGGCAAGCGCACGAGTCGGAACCAACGCGGATGGCCAGTCGGATAGCCTGGAGCGGAACGTCATCGCCGGAAACAACGGCTCGGGGATTCGAATCGAGTCGGGTGTTACCGAGCTGCGTACCCTGACGCAGGTGGATCAGGTGATCGCCGGTACGATTCCGTCCGCTCAGTCAACGCAAACGATCGCACAGACCGACTTCCTCGATCCGCTCATTCCCTATTCGGGCTATCACTCGTACAACAACACGCTACCACTGGCGACAGGTGACGATTATGTCGTGGTGGTGACCGGAACCGTGGAGGTTTTGACGGCGGGGAATTACAGCTATGCCTTTTCGGGTGGAGGTCGGCTGAAGATCAATGGTTCTCAAGTTTCATCATTGACTCCCGACTACGATTCTCCCTTCGCGAGAGGCAGTGGTTCGCTCGCAGTCGGTCTGCACACATTTGAATGGACCTATTTTCAACGCGGTGGAGCTGGAGGGGGAGAGTACGTTGTCGCCGAGGGAGTCAATACGGCTCAGTTGACGGAAGCCAATGGTTGGCGTGTGCTGGGAGCTAGCAATCCTACGGCGAATATTCGGCTAGCACCTGGGACCACGATGACGGCCAAGGTGTATAAGGTGACGCAGTCAGTCGCTGGCTCCAACCATACCATCGCTGGCAACTGGATCGGTGTGGATCAGACGGGAACCTTGGCGCGGCCAAACACCACTGGCGGGATTTACGTAGGGCCCAATACCAGTGGGATGACCGTTGGTGGGAATAGCTCAACCGCTGGCAATCTTATCTCTGGCAATACGGGAGCCGGGATTCACTTCGTTGGATCGACCAACGGGCAGATCCGCAATAACGTGGTGGGGCTCGATTCGACCGGGATGGTCGCTCTGGGACAGACTGGCGACGGCATCCTTTTGGATGTCGGTTCTGATGGCATGGTAGTTGACCGCAATTGGTCGGCAGCGAACCTGTCGGGAATCAAGGTCAGCAGTGTTAGCAATGCGGTGTTGACCGGCAACGTTGTGGGTCTTGCGATCGATGGTGCAACCGTCCGCGGCAATTCGCAGGGCGGGATTTGGCTTACCGGTGACGGCAATACGCGTGTGGGTACCAATGGGGACGGAGTCGATGACTCGCTGGAGCGAAATACGGTTGCTGGAAATGGCTATGCGAATCTGCGAGTCACCAACAACGGGCAGGCAAAAATTTCGGGCAACTATATCGGGCTGTCGACCAACGGAACTCCGGTGCTGAATGCACCAAGTAGCTCGGGAATCGACGTTCGAGGAGCAACGAATATGGTCATTGGAACCGACAGTTCCAATGACGCATTCAATGTAGCCGAACGGAATGTGATTGCGGGCAATACTGGAAAGGGGATCTGGATCAACGGATATTCGAATGGAGTCATCGCCGGCAATTGGATTGGTGTGGGTCCTGATGGCGCTTCGGGCCTGGCGTATGCAAACTTGCAGGGAGCGGTTCTTGAGCCTCGCTATGCCGGTGGTTCCTTGGTATCCCCTGGCCCTGATGTCTTGGTCGGTTCCAATGGCGACGGGTTTTACGACGATTTCGAACGGAATGTGATTTCCAACAACCAGCAGGATGGTCTGGTGGTTGTGGAATCCTCTAGTTCCATTCGCGGAAATTACATCGGTACGAATCCAACTGGCACGGCGGCGATGCCAAACGGCGGTTCGGGCGTGGTGCTATCGGTCGGCTACAACAATCTGATCAGCAGGAACGTGATCTCAGGGAACGGGGAAGATGGGCTGGCGATCGATCAGTCGGAATCGGTTAC
>JBJSWM010000499.1:0-4445 GCA_046085865.1 Pirellulaceae bacterium | reverse complement strand
AGGTCGAATTGGTGCGTGTTGGCCATCGAAATGCCTGCAGCTAGAAAACGGATTCGTTCAATGAAAGGTCCAGGCGAACTGGATTCATTCGCTTCCGGGGACCGAAGTGACAGAGACCCAGTGTCGCTACCTGATTACTCATTCTAGTCGGAGAAAGGGTTGTCGCCGAAAGATCTGCTTATGACTCTTGCCGGAGGCCAGCAAGGAGCTGAGTTCCAAGCCATTGGCCAAGAGGGGGGCCGAGTTGCTGATGGAGTGGCAGAAAAGATGATGTCCAGCGAGCGTTGACCTCCAAAGGTAGGGTTAGCGATCGTTCGGGTAGCCATAAAAAGTCGATGCCAATCCAGCCCAGCAGGGGCGCACCGGGCAGGCGAAGGCAGGCGGAAAGAGGCTGGGCAAGCGACTGGTTAGGGCCCTCTATCCAGGGGAATCTGCTTCCTTGGTACTCGATCCCAGAAGTGGTCCAATGGATGGTCTGGTAGCAAGGGCCGAACAATTTCCAGCCGGATGGAAGCTGGCCTGAGTCAGGGAATGGCGCGGCGGTGGCTCCAAAAAAGTGAAGGCTACCGGGGCGACCAAGTAGGCGCGGTTGCACAATCCACTGCGTCGGATCTTCCAGTTGTTCGATCCAGGATCGCAATTGGTGTTGGTCGAGCGTCCAGCGACTGCTGTCGCAACCGGCACCGTGGCGAGTCTTAAGTACCCAGCCCGATTGAAGGGGAAGGAGAGGCTCGGGGATTCCAAGCCTGCCAAACCTGTTCTCCATGGACCAGCAATCTGCGAGGTAGGTGGGAATGGTCGGTAGGCCGTTGGCTTGCCAGTGCCGATAGGTTTCCCATTTGTCGCCAAAATGCTGCAATGCATCCTCGCTGCTGACAAGAAGTCTCACACCGTGCTCTCTTAGTCGCTTCGCCAGTCGGCTCATCAGCCTCTGTGACTCGGGAGCGATCAGGATCGTCCAGTCGGCCATCTTTGCGAGTTCCAGCCAGTCTTCCCACCATCGATCGGGCTGGATTCGTTGGATTGTTTTTGCGTTGACTTGTGGGGTGGTATCAAGTGACCAGTCGACAGCAAGAACGGGATCGATTTGCGGATGGTTGCTAAGTGCGTCAGCGATTGCGCTGGCCATCGCCTGGCCTTCTTTCATCATGTCTGCGGGAATGTCGTGTCGCGAATCACGCCATCCGCCACCAGAGAGGTATTCGAGTATGGCGACTCTCAACTGGCATCCTCTCAAGAAAGCCCAAGACCCAAGCAGAATCGGGCGTATATGTAGGCGACTCACTGTGCTACCTAAGGAGCAGGCCGTCGGTCGCTTAGACTCGGGCTTCTACAAAGGCGGATGATCGATCCCAACCAAGTTGGTCCAACTTTCTCTCCATGAGTTTTCGTCGGAGGTTTGGCCTGTGAGGGAACTTTCTTCTACAAGAATCAAACTGGTTGCATGCCCGTCACGCCAATAGGGACATGCTTCCAGATGAAAAGATCTCAGATGGACCCGGGAACGCTGCGATTCGTGGTGTTGCAACTCATCGTATCCATGCCGAAAAAAAGGCGACCGGAAAACCGGTCGCCTTGCGTGCTGTTTTCAGGAAATGGCGGCTTACAACTCTTCGTAAGGTAGCTCAAATGGCTTCATCATCTGGCTGAGGTCACCCGACTGCAGTCCCGCCTTCAGCCATCTGACTCGCTGTTCCGCAGAACCGTGCGTGAAGGCATCGGGGCGGACATAGCCCATCGCTTGCTCCTGGATTTTGTCGTCGCCAATTTTGGTGGCGGCATTGAGGGCTTCCTGAAGGTCTCCTGACTCGAGGATCGACTTCATCTGCTGGGCGTGGTGAGCCCAGACACCAGCCAAGTAGTCTGCCTGAAGTTCCAGGCGGACACTCCACTGATTCCCTTCTGCCTTGCTGGATCTCTGCTGACGCATCTGCACTTGCTCGGACAGCCCCAGAAGGTTCTGGAGGTGGTGCCCGACTTCATGAGCGACGACGTAGGCCATGGCAAAATCACCCGGTGCCTTGAAGCGTTGTTTCAGCTCCTGAAAAAATGCCAAATCCAGGTACACCTTGCGGTCGGCTGGGCAGTAGAAAGGGCCGACTGCGGCGTTGGCCATGCCGCAGGCGGATTCAACGCGTCCGCTGAAAAGGACGAGGTTGGGTTTGACGTAGGTGAAGCGGTTGTTGCCCGTTAGTTGACGCAGTTGAGGCGTCAATTCATCCCATACGTCTTCGGTGTCCTTCAGGACGACGGAGACGAAATCCTTGAGTGGCTTTTCGGCCTCTAGTTGCCGAGGGTCGATTTTCTGAGCGGGAGCTGCCTGAGCTTGCTTTTGTTGCTGTTGGATCATTCCACGTGGGTCGCCACCCAGGAATGAAATCAGCAGAATCATCAGCAGGGTCATCAAGCCGCCACCCATGGCGATCTGCTTACCGACGGGCATTCCGCGTCGGTCCTCGACATTTTGACTTTGTTCGCGACCTTCCCAACGCATTGTCCCGGAATCCTCCGCTGAATGGTGTTGCAGCAAAACCCTGGCATGTTCCAGCCCCGTTACACCGGAGCAACAAAAACCAGTCTAAACCATCTACCTCAAGCTGGGTATCCAATACGCCATGGCCGATTGGGCTTTTTCCTGATCCAGGATTCCCTTTGGTTTAGCTCCCGGGACGTTCTGACGCTGGATCTTTTGGAAAGTTCCCGCGAGTCATCTCGGCTTGGAAAAGGGGGACAAAGTTCCCTCGATTTCTTTCCGACAGCCTCCTTTTTCTCCCAGGAAAGGGGCGATGTTCGCGGTCATCGGCCGAAACATGGATAGCGATTCATCGTTGCGGGAAAGCGGAGCCGATCTGCAGTGGGCTGCCTTAGACCGGAATCGCGACACGGGCCATTCAAGTCGACTCATCCTGCGCCAGGAAAATCGGTGACGATGGCTCGAGCTTGTCCGCACCAGAGTTCGGTGCCGACCTGCCAATAGGGTCGTTTGACGACGGCAAAAGCAACTGCTTGGTCTCCGGAAAGGTCCGGAGCGCTGGACCGCGTCGTGCCGACATCGACTCCTTCCTGGTTTCTTAGGGTCGTTTGAGGGTCAGGTGGCGGGCCGGAAATGCTCAGTCGGCACATCTTCTTTTGGACCTGTCCGAGGGCATCGAGTCGAGCGATCGTTTCCTGGCCCAGATAGCAGCCCTTCTGGTAGTGGACCGACTCGGCTTCGCGGGTTGTCTCTTGGGGAAACATCCCCGGATCGATGTCGACTCCAAACCAAGGCCAATTGTTCCGAATCCGAAGTGCGGCGAACTCCTGGGAAGTCCAAAGAGCCGACGCAGGGGGTAGGTGGAGGCCATCCTCTGTGATGGTCGATGCCATGCCGATGATCCAGCTGCTTTCGCCCCCCCACATCCAAGGAGCGTGCAAGCGACTTTCTTTTGGAGAGAACGGTTCTTCCCAAAACGAGGAGCGATCAGGCACGGGAGAAAGTCCCGAGGCAGCGATCCACTGAAATTGTTCACTTCGATCGGCCAGTTGGACATCTTCGCGAAAGATGTAGCGATCCAAATGGTCCAGAAGCAACTGCTGAAGGCCATGCGTTGTCACCAAAAGCGTCGCATTGGCCTGATGCAGTATCCGGCCGTGGCAAAGCGAACGGCCTTTCACATCGCAAAGAAAAAGTTCTGCCGTCGAACCTTCGACCAGCTGTGCTACTTTCTGGGTCGAAAGATTGTGAAGTAGTTGCAGGCGGTCTCGTCCCGACCATTCGATCACCGTAGCGGGAGGGAGGCGGAACAAGTGGTCGATGCGATAGCTCATGGTGTTCTGAAAGCGGTGGACTGCGATGGCAATCAGGTGGTCTTGGTCACGGTGGGGCTACAAGCTGCCATCGCCGACTGGACGAGGAATGGATTCTTGGCGCGATCGACGAGACTTTGCAGTTGGGATTGGCTGTCGATCACCCCCAGCCCCATCGATTCGAGGGCGGAGCGATTCGCGGCGCAAGCGAATGCGATACGGCATCGTTTCCGTGCCGCCAAGAGGGCGGTGGCAGCGAAAAGTTCGTGGCCCGATTCGGGAATCGGAGGAGAATCCTTTCCCAGCCCATTGAGCAAAGTTCGTAGGTGCCCGCGCGGCGACTGATCCAACGAGGAAGCAACGACCAGAAGGGAGTCCTTGGCCATCTGGCTAGCTAGGTGGAGTGCAACGCGAGCGACCTGAGGCCAAGTGCAGCGGTCAGAATTACCGACGAGGGAAGCGACCACCAGATCACTTGCCTGGAGCGAACTGGCTGGAGCGTGCGGCAAGAGAGCTTGTTCCAGCCACTGTTCCATCGATCGGGCTTCACCTGCCTGGATGGCGGCGATCGATTCATCGCGACCCTCGACGACGACAATGGAGAGTCCCTGGACTAGGGATTGAAGTGTCGAGTCGGCCGTGGTTGCGGCTTTCGATGT
>JBJSWM010000498.1:0-10451 GCA_046085865.1 Pirellulaceae bacterium | reverse complement strand
CTGCGCTGAGTTCTCCCAGTTCCGAAGCAACGCCGCTGCAATGTCTCCACCTGACTTTCGCGCAAGCCGTGCAGGGGAGAATGCTACAGGCGCCCGGGGGGAACCAGATGGATGTTACCTTTCTACAGAATGTCCATGCGCTTCAGGGAACCGTATCCAATTGGAATGACGCATTGGATCTTCACCAGTTGACTGCGTTAGCGCCGGGACAATCGATCATCACTGCCGATCAACTGCGAATCTACAGCACGGGCGACCTGAATTCCAATCAACCCGTCGGCTCCCCCCGCCTAGTGTCGACGCCTCCAGCATCGGGCTTCTGGGAACTGGAAGCCAACGGGAATGTCACCGCCGAGTCGATCCCATCGCAAGGGAGGATCAAGGTCATGGCCCAGAGGGCTCAGTATGTCCTCCATCAGGATCGATTGCGGATCGAGGGGATGCCGCAGCGTCCGGCGGTCATCTGGATGACCGACCCCAAATTACCGTCAGGTGCCCCGGCCGAGTTCCAAGTTCGATTTGCCGAGGTCAATGTGCGTACGCTGGAGTATGGGGCGATGGAGTTGGTTAGCGCCAGTGCCGGAACACGCGAGGACGGTGCCCTGCTAGCTCCGGCCACCGGAACTCCCGGAACTGGCACCTGGGGACCGCCTCTCCCTCCCGGCCCCCCCGCTAACGCCAATCTGCCTGCAGGACCTTTTCCTGGATCGAGTCCAGGGAATCTACCCAACCCGCGAGAGCTGTTTCCGGGGAGACCGGGGGGCCGCTAGCAGCCTGCTGAATGGGGGCTGGATATTGGTTGAGTGTCTGAGTTTTCGGAGCCAACGGCAGAGTTCTGAGCGGTCTGCAAAGCTCATGCATTCGCGATGGTTCTTGGATCGCTTGCATGGAATCGCGACGACCTAAATTTCTTCGACCGATTGCTAAGAGGTGGCAAATAGGTCGGTTGGCGGGTACTCGCCGCCCAGCACGACACCGCTAGCGGTCCCCAGCCATCCCTTCAGAACGCTTGCGTAGACCGATCGAAAGTCGACCTGATGCTTCAGGTCGCCCTCGTCCAGTGATTCCAGCGACGGCGGTTGACCCAGATGCAGTTGTCGCAGGGGGGCTCCCGCAAAGAACATCGGCGCGGCTGCACCATGGTCGGTGCCTTCACTGGCGTTTTCGGCGACGCGCCTTCCGAACTCGCTGAACGACATCACCAGCACCCGATCTGCCTGGCCGATGGCCTCCATCTGCCGGACCAGGGCGGAGACTCCTTCGGACCATTGCCGAAGAAGTCCTTCGTGTGCAGCCGGTTGCTGGGAATGGGTATCGAATCCGTCTAGCGTGACGTAGTAGATCCGGGTCGTGGCTCCGACAGCGATCAGCCGAGCGATCGCTTTGAGTTTTTGGCCAAATGGATGGCTGGGAAAGTCGTTCAGATCGGTATCCCTCGCGAACGCTTCGCTCATCCTTGCACTGGCTCGCAGCGCCGTCCGAGTGCTTGCCTCGAGAAATCCGACCAGGTCTTCCCCTTCAGATTCGTTCGGCGCGGTCGCTTCTTCTTGGCTGTCGGTAGGCAGATCGACTCGCAGACGGAATCGATCGATCGAATCGATGCTGGGGATCGCGATGCGTCGATGCGCTAGGGCAAGGGGTTGAACTTCCTGGCCGAAGTGGATCGCAGGGCTATCCTCACCGCTGGTTTTGGATTCCAGGCTGGCGGCCCATCGACCTATCCATCCTTCTCTTTCGCGGCGAGATTTCTGCTGGCAGGAATGCCATACGTCCATCGATTCAAAGTGGGATCGATTCGGAGTCGGGTAGCCGACACCATGGACGATACTGAAACGCCCCTGGTCCACCAAGTCCCTTAGTCCCGTCATGGCGGGATGCAAGCCGAATTGGTCGTCCAGCTTCAGCAGTCGATCCTCGGGCAATGCCAACTTGGGTCTGGCCCGGTAGTAGGCATCCTCTCGAAATGGCACCACCGTATTCAGTCCATCGTTACCACCGGTCAATTGAACGACCACAAGCACCTTTTCCTCATGATCGATTCCGGTATCGGCGGCTGCGCGAAGCCATTGCGGCATCGCTCCCTGAATTCCGACAGCGGCAGCACCCAGCAACGACCGGACGTGCCAGTCGCGTCGGCTCAGTTTGAGTGCCCCTTGCATGGGGCGGGCGATCCTGGGGGCCATCGAAGACTCCTTCCGTTCTGAGTGTTATTGCAACTGGAAAACTGGATGAGTCGCCCACTGGCAGACCCGTTGGATGGTCGAGTGGTTCGTGGCGGGTTCGAGTGGAAACTTGGAAAGCAGTTTGGCGTGCAGTACCTGAGGCACGAAGCTGTGCAATAGGTCCTGCATCAGCGACCCGCTGCGCACGCTTTGCGATTCCAGCAAAGATGCCAGCGGCTGGCTATCGATTCGTGTTCGAGGATCGGTCACCAGTCCTTCAATCAAGTTGGCTCGACCAAGAAGCGTTGCCGAATTGATCCAACTGCGTCCCCCTTCCCAACCCTCCACATTCGGCGGTTCAAACAACCCCTGCCCCACCTCTCGCACCTGCTGAGCGATCCAATCCCAGCTGGCCATCGCGTTGAGGGCTTTGAGGAATCCCATGGTCAGTTCCACTGGCGAGCGAATCTTGCGACCTTCGCACCAGGGATGCATCATCAGGCGGCTGGTGACGATCCGGCGCAGGGTTGGCAGCATGGAAAGCTGATCGTGACGAAGCTGAGTCGCCAGGGGCTGCAGCTGGCCGTCGGTCCATTCGGTTTGGTCGCAAATGAAGAATTGGACCCACTTGCGCACCAGAAAGTACTCCACTCGTTGTTGCTTCAAAAGGTGATCGATCGCTTCTTCTCCGCTTTGAATCGTCTCGCTCCCCAGCAACCGTTTCGGATTCTGGTCGTGCTGATACGGATTGAAGCGGAATCGACCTCGTCGGATTTCCCAACCGGTGAAGCAGCGAGCCAGTTCCTGGACGTCGGCCTCAGAATAATGTCCCTCGCCCAAGCAGAAAAGCTCCATCAATTCCCTGGCGAAATTCTCGTTCGCGTGTGCCTTGCGGTTGGTGGCGCTGTCCAGATAGATCAGCATGGCCGGATCCTTGGCGACCTGATGCACCATCGAAGGAAAGGAACCGATCGCATGCTCGCGCAGCAACTGGTTCTGGTCGAACATCAGCGTTCCATCCTTCACCTTGTCGGCGCTGGTGGCGAAATGGCCATGCCAGAACAGCGTCATTTTTTCGCGGAACGGGTCACTGGTCACTCGCATCCGATGCAGCCACCAAGCCGATTGCGACAGTGTCTTCTCCGACGCTCGGACACTTCTGGCCATCTGGTCGGATTGGCGATCCCCGTCCCGGAGATCTTCCAGATCCGAAGCAGCTCCGCTACTTTTTCCATCAGCAGTCCCGCACCAGCGTTCCACCGATTTTTCAAAGCCCACACGAGCCGCATCGGCGATGTCGGCGGCCGAACCACCAAAGCTGACGCGACGCAGCCAATGAGCGATCCGGCGAGATTCCCAAGGCTGACCGTCGCTGGGCTTCCAGGACTCCCAGAGTTGGTCTGGATTCCAGGCCAGCGGATCCAGGTCGTCGTTCATCCTCATGGGTCATCCTTTCGGAATTTTGCGGAAAGCGATCGCCCCTGTGATCTTCGAAGTGACTCTCTGGTCGCTTCGGTGATGCGGTTCAGGACCCTCGCTCTTCCTTGCTGGTGTCCCGGGCGCTAGGGAGTTGGAGATTCGACCTCTCCCGCCAGCTCCAGCCAAAGTGTTCCACGATAGAGGTCATCGAACGCCAATCGCAGCCCTGCCCCCCGGAAACAGCTCAGACCCATCGCCAGTAGATTCCACTCCCCCTCCGCCTGCTGTCGGGTGTTTCCCTTTTCGAGCATGTTTTGGGCGATGATCGACTCGCGATTGGCCTGCAGCACTTCCAGCAGCGGCGTCGTTTTGGCCTCGACCAACAGATTGTTTCCCGCAGTGCCGCTCGGCTCCCCGGAGTCTTCCAGGAGTCGTCGTTGCAGCTGCGTGGCCAGATCGAGATCGCTGGAAAGGATCATCGCTTGGTTGGCGAACGCAAGGGTTGGCCGAAAGTTGTACTGAATCGGTGCCGGCTCCAATGCATCCCGGTCGGTCGCGGGGACGTAGGCGGCCGTGACGAGCGGATTCTGGGGATCGCCCCCCAGTTCCATGTCCAGCTGAGGCTGGCCTTCCTGAGCACCGGCGACATTCAGGAATCCGATCAGGCTCTGAAAGATTCGACGGAAGTCCTTCCTCATCCGCTCGGGCTCCTTCAGCTCTCCGACAATCGCAAAGGACGGCAGCTGAATGGAAGGGATCGGCTGGCCTTCAGAGAACGTCTTGGGGACGACGACCAGCCGCAATTGTGGATGGAGCGACCCAAGGATTTCCTCGCCGAAGTCCTTTCCAGAAAAAAGCGTCGACAAAGTGGTGTCCGCCTGCGCCAACTGGTCGTTGACTTCTTGGCCGAAAAGGTCACCCGAGCGAAGCCACATCTGGGAGAGATCTCTGTAGATCGAAAGACTCGCCAGGGAGTCAGGCAATTCCAGAAGGGGGCGGGCACTTCCTTCCGGAGTCGGATCGCCCACTGAATAAAGGCGATCGGGATCTGCCCATTGGCGGTCGTAGGGGGTCTGCCAATCGAGGCGGAGTCGAGTCCTATCCCATCGAAGATCGGCGAGGGCATGAGGAGCCCGGTTCAGGACCGCCAGGATCCCCCCAAGCAGCAACTCCGCGTTGAAGTCTTTTGCCTTCCCACCTAGTAGATCGTTGGCCACCCCATTTTCGCGCAGCGTCTCCAAGTCGATCCAAAGGCTGATCAAAGTCCCAGAGGAGTTTTCGTCGATCGCAGCTGGATCGCCGGTTCCCTGCCAAGCTTCAGGTAGATCGGCAGGCCCTTCCCATGTGGCCCCTGGATCGTCCACCTGCTGATCGACCCAGCGCTTGGCCAGTTCTTTGTCGCCTGTAGCCAGCCAACGCGCCTGCCGCCTGACAAAGATCAATCCGCCCAGCTGCATGGCAGTCGCGTCTAGGTAGTCTCGAGTTTCCGGCTTTCTTCCGGTCTGTTGTGCGATCACTCCCGACAATCGATCCACCTGCTCTTCCAGCCAGGTGGCGTTGCGAGCCCATCCCTGAATCGCGGCACCGCCGGAAGCCAGGTCGACCCAGCCCGACAAACCCCCTTGGGACAATCCTTCCAGGAACTCTCTGGTCGACATTCCCAGGCCCAATTCGGCGACGCTAAGGACGGCATTGGCTTGGAGCAGTTGAGGGGTCCGCCATAGCTTTTTCCATCCTTCTGAGCTTCGCAGCTGTTCGACTGCCGGCGCTTGCAGCCAGCTACCAGCCGGTGCGATACGGACTACGGCAACCGCAGTTTTTGGGATCGAATCCCGCCAGGGTATGGGGGATTGAGCCGTCCCCTGGGATGGGAAAGCCACCGAGCCAATGACCCAGCAGGCGATCCAAAGTTTGGTTCTTCGTGCCGTGCGCGACATGATCGGTAGCATCCTGGTCGAGGTGGGATTGGGGACAGCGAAAGTTAATGCTAGCAGGAATTGGCGTTCGGCCAATGATGCGGCCATCGTAGCGATGGGGGGTTGGTGCAGGCGGAAAAACCCATCTATTTCCCCTGGTTTGTCCAATCGGAATAATCGACTGAAGAGCCGCCTGATTCTTCGCCGAAATGGACATTGTATTGGAGAAGTGCAGGGATTCATCGACAGCGGGAGAATTTTAGGGTGTTGCAAGGCTTGGTGGACTACATCCAGCATTGGGGAACTCTGACAGTCCGTGGCGTCAACGCAGTCGGGGACATCACTCTGTTTGCAACCAGGATATTCCGTTGGTTATTTGCTGCGAAACCCGCTCCTGACACCATCCTGCCGAGTTTCTACGCCGTGGGGGTCCTCAGCCTACCTGTGGTAGCGCTGACCGGAACTTTTATTGGGATGGTCTTGGCGGTCCAGAGCATCGGTCAATTTCGTAGCATCGGGATGGAAAGTCGACTGGGAGCGGTGATCAATTATTCGCTGGTTCGTGAGCTGGGGCCGGTGTTGGCCGCAACCATGTTGGCGGGCCGCGTCGGGAGCGCGATGGCAGCGGTGCTTGGGACGATGCGGGTGACCGAGCAGATTGATGCCTTGGTGGCGATGGGTGCCAATCCCATCCATCACTTGGTGGTCCCCCGGTTCCTGGCCTGCGTGCTTTTGATTCCGGCACTGACCGTCATGGCCGACTTCATGGGGATCGTGGGTGGTTACTTCTTCAGCGTCAATGTGCTTCGGATCGATCACTCGCAGTACCTTCGCAACAGTCGTGACTTCGTGGGTGGATTCGATCTGTTTTGCGGGATCTTCAAGAGCATCTTCTTTGGAGCGATCATCGCCATCGTCAGTTGCTATCGCGGCTTTCACTGCCAATCGGGTGCGGAGGGGGTTGGCAGAGCCGCGACAGCGGCATTCGTCCTTAGTTTCGTTCTCATTCTGGTTCTGGATCTGATGCTCAACATCCTTTTGGATGGGGTAGCGACGATTCTCTGGCCACGTGGTACTCGTCTCTTCTGACGATGACCCGCAGGGAACTGGAGTGGAAACGATGTCAACAGACGAATCGGAAGGTCGAAGAGAAGAGCGAAGCGATTCGCTGGTTCAACTGAAGGGTGTGACGTTGCGATTTGGAAACCAGACGATTCTCGATCAGATCGATCTGGAGATCCCTCGCGGGCAGACGCTGGTGGTGATTGGTGAAAGTGGCTGTGGCAAGACCATGTTGCTGAAGGTGATGATCCGTCTGATCGATCCGACTGTGGGCGAGGTTTATTTCGATGGGAAGCTGCTGCGGTCTCTGGGGGATGTCGAATTGACTGCTTTGCGGCAGCGAATGGGGTTTGTCTTTCAGAACGCGGCTCTTTTCGACAGCATGACCATCGGACAGAACGTCGCCTTCCCGCTCCGACTGAAAGAAGGGCTTGGTCCCACCCAAATGCGTCGCATGGTGCTTGATCGACTCGCCGAAGTCGGCCTGCCAGATAACGTCTACGAAAAGCGTCCCAATCAGCTTTCTGGCGGGATGCGGAAGCGGGTTGGGTTGGCGCGAGCCTTGATGCTGGAACCGGATCTGGTGCTTTACGATGAGCCGACGACGGGACTGGATCCTATCATGAGCGATGTGATCAACGAGTTGATGATGCGGACGCGCGCCAAAAGGTCGGTCACCAGCGTGATTGTCACGCACGACATGCACACGGCGCGCAAGGTTGCCGATCGCGTGGTGATGCTGTACCCACTATCTCGCGTCCGTCCGGGAGAGTCCCAGATCCTATTTGATGGACCGCCCGACCAATTGGATCAAAGTAGCGATCGCCGAGTCCGTCAGTTTGTCGATGGTCAAGCGGGTGACCGCTTGATGGAGATGCGTCGAGCCCGTGAGGCGGGAGATCTAGAAACGCCAAACCTTCTGGATGAGATGCAAGATTGATCTCGCCTCCACTCCTTCAACGCAACCGATATCCAGGAAAGAACGATCATGGACGATTCAACCTACCGTTTCGGCGTTGGTGTGCTGGTGCTCGCTTCCGCACTGATCGCCATCTTGCTGATCGTATTCTTCGGAGCGGCTCCCACGTTCTGGGTGCCTCGTTATTCGGTCACGGTGCGATTCGACGAGGCGCCGGGGGTCGAGCAGGATACGCCGGTGCGAAAAAATGGGGTTGAGGTGGGGCGAGTCGCTTCGGTGCAACTGCTGCCCGGCGACGAAGGGGTCAATCTGACGCTGGAGCTGGATGCCAAGCATCAAATCCGGCAAGGGGAAACCTGCCGCATCAGCTCGGGCTCCCTGATCACCGGTGATGCGGTGGTGGAATTCGTCAAACCCAACGAAGCTTCGCTGATCAGCCGCTTTGATGGTTCTGCTGGATCTCCCAAAAACGGAATGCTCGACGAAGCCGAAATGGCGATCGCCATGGCGGTGATGAAGGATGGCGACTACCTGACAGGCGGGACCGTAGCGGGCGATCCTCTGGCGGTCTTTGCCAACCTGCAAGACAACTTTGCCGTGACGTTGACTTCGATCGAACGTGCCGCATCCCGCATCGATTCCCTGGCGGGGAATGTTCAGGAGGTTCTCGGTGGCAGTGACGAAGATTTTCAAGCGGTCATCGAGAAGACAAAGCTTGCAGTGGAGACATTCAACCAGACCGCGGATACCGTTCGACGGGTCTTCCAGCAATTGGAGAACTCGCGGGCTCCGGAGGCACTGGCTAGCGCACTGGAGCGACTTCCGGGGGTGATCGACCAGGCGCAGAAGGTGGTGATGCAAACGGAGAAGACCCTGCAGAGCTTCGAGCAGGTGGGGGGGGAATTCCAGGGAGTCGGCAAGGCGACCACCTCCTTGCTAGAAGACCTTCAAGGGCTCAGCCAGCCATTGGGTGAACGGGGTGAGTCGCTGGTCAACGATGCGCAGTCGGCTCTCCGCAATCTCGATCTGATGCTGGTCGACGCGCGCGGCCTGGCTCGAAAGATCTCCTCAGGTCAGGGAACGGTCGGTCGGTTACTGGAAGACGAACAGCTCTATATCAGCCTGTTGCGAACTATCGAGAACATCGAAAGGACGACGGTGCGTCTCCAGCCAATCCTCACCGATGTACGCACCTTCGCCGACAAAGTCGCTCGAGATCCAAGGCAACTGGGGGTGCGAGGTGCGATCGGAGGGGCCCCGACCGGCATGGGGCTAAAATGAGCGGCGGGCGATCGAGTTTGGATAACGTCGTCGCCCCGACCTGGCGCCAATGCAGATCGTGCAGGACTCTTGCACAGCGCGTCGCTCTGGTACCTCTTGTTACCTGAACGATCTCCCCTCAACCACTCGGGAAACGATCGCGACCGCACGGTCGACATCCTCCTCCAGATGCTCGGGCCCCCAACTGAAACGAAGGGCTCCCATCTGCCAATCCGAAGGGAGATGCATGGCGGCAAGGACATGCGATGGTTGGCTGGATCCGCTGGCGCAGGCCGAACCGGTGCTGCAGGCGAGTCCTTGCAGGTCCAGCGCCATTTGAAGCGCCTGCCGATTCCAGCCAGGGAATGCGATGCAGCTAGTCTGGGGCAACCTGGCCGCGCCGTCGCCGATCACCACCGCCCCCGGTAACGCCGCCCGAAGTCGATGCTCCCACCGGTCCCGCAGGAAGGCCAAGTGGTGGATCCGCCCATCCAGTTGCTGCCGGGCTTTGGAGATCGCATAAGCCATTCCCGCAGCAAGCGGAAGCGATTCGGTTCCGGGGCGACTTTCTAGTTGCTGCGACCCTCCGAAAAGTTGTGGATGGAGCACCAGCGACCGCTTCAATACCAACGCACCGACACCGACGGGGCCACCGATTTTATGGGCATTGATCGTCAGCATATCGGCCTGTATCTCATCGAGACTCCAGCGGTGCTTTCCGATCGCCTGGACTGCATCGCAGTGAAAGAGAACACCAGCGTCGCGACAAATCTTCGAAGCTAGAGCGACAGGTTGAAGCACCCCCGTTTCGTTGTTCCCAAGCATCATGCTGACCATCGCAATCGGATGGTGTTCTTCTACCCATTGCTCTAGCCGTTCCAGCTGGCAGACCCCATCGCTTCCTACCGGTAGCCAAAGCACCGTATGCCCCAGTCGCTGCAGTTCCATCGCAGCATCCCGGACGCTGGCGTGTTCGATCGCCGAAACCACGATCGCTCCAGGCCGGTTTCTGGTGACTCCGAACATCGCCAAGTTGTTGGCTTCCGTCCCTCCGCTGGTCCATACCAAGCGATACCCTTCGGCGGCTGACGGAACAGCATCGAGGGATTCTATCACCGTCTCCGTTGCCTCATCCAGCTGTCTCCTGGCAGCTCTTCCCAGTCCATGCTGACTGGCTGGATTTCCAGGAAAATCGATCGCGATGCGCTGCATCTGCTCGAGGCAGCCTGGGTCTATGGGAGCCGTGCTGTTGTGGTCCAAGTAGAGCATCGAGGGCGGACGCCCAACAGGAGACCGACTCACGATTTGCTCCTCGGTCGGCTCGGTTCGGCTACCGCTGAGGATGGGGAGTCCAAAAAAGATGCGACCTGAAAAAGCTTGGCGATACTGGGTTCGATAGCCGCCAAGCTTGTTGCCTCCAGGTGATGAAGTTCATCGATCCCGACGGTCTGAAGAGTCTGATGGAGTTCTTTGGCAATTCGCATCAGCCAATCGCGAAAGGGAGAGGTCGCTGTTGCCCTTGGACGTTCAGCATCCCAATCGCCCATAGGCTCACTGCGAAATGAGCTGCTGGGTGAGTGACCCTGGGAGCCACCGGAACGAGAGTTGGTTGCCTGGGTAAGCAGATAGGATCGATCGATGATGATGCCAGTGGCACCCATCGATAGACCTTTGGCCAAATCCAGGCCGTTCCGGATCGCCACTTCGACGAAG
>JBJSWM010000497.1:0-4783 GCA_046085865.1 Pirellulaceae bacterium | reverse complement strand
CTATCCTAACGCATCGGAACATCCAGCGGGTCCGCCACTGCCCCCTGGCTTCTCATGCGGGTAAACTAAAGTGGGCTTGAACTGTGGCTATTGAAAAGCGTGAAAGTGGAACGGTAGCTGCCCTGAAATCAGCCGAAAAGTCTCCGCCTTGCATTCTGGAGTCGATTTGCCATGAGCCGAATTGCGTATTTGGATCGCATCGCCGTTGGTGGGAACCGCCGAGTCTTGCTGGGAGCCATGGGTTGCCTGTTGGCCCTCGCGGCATTGCAGTCGACTTCTTGCGACGCCTTGGGGCAGTCCCAGCCGGGCGAAAAAGAAGCAGCTTCAGGAAGCCCGCAGGGGGATGGAAAAAAGAGCGAGGGGAAATCGATGGAACTGGCAACGGTTGGGGGTGGTTGTTTCTGGTGTGTCGAGGCGGTCTTTCAGCGGTTGGAAGGAGTCACCAAAGTGGTCTCCGGCTACGCGGGTGGACAGACCGAGAATCCTAATTACAAGCAGGTCTGCACCGGACTGACCGGGCATGCCGAGGTATGCCAGATCACCTACGATCCCTCCATCGTCTCCTTCGATGAAATATTGGAAGTCTTTTGGCAGACGCACGATCCCACGACGCTCAATCGACAGGGCAACGACGTCGGCACCCAGTATCGGTCAGTGGTCTACTATCACTCGCCGGAGCAGAAGGAGAAGGCCGAGCACTACATGAAGAAGCTGGACGAAGCCAAAATCTTCAAGAACCCGATCGTCACCGAAATCAGTCCGCTTCCGAAGTTTTACCCAGCCGAAGACTACCACCAGAATTATTTCAACGACAATCCCGATCAGCCTTATTGCCAGGCAGTGGTCAAGTCGAAGGTCGATAAATTCAAGAAGGTCTTCAGCGAGAAGATGAAGAAAGAGTATGGCAACCGCTGACCATGCCCTTCCCCCCAACTCGCTTGCTGGCCGCACTGGGGCTGGCGATCGTCAGCCTTTCGGCGACCCCTTCGCCATGGAGGACCCTCGCGCAGGAACCGCCGTCGTTTCAGCGTGAGATCCGACCTCTTCTTTCGGACCGGTGTTTCTCTTGCCATGGATTTGATGCGGCGGAGCGGCAGGGAGGGCTGCGTCTGGACGATGCGGCCAGCGCCCAGAAGGGGGGCGATAGCGGTCAGCCCGCCATCGTCCCAGGGGATCTGGAGCAAAGTGCCTTGTGGCAGCGAATCACATCCGATGCTCCCGACCAACGGATGCCTCCACCGGAAAGCCACAAGCAGATGGCGGCCGAGGAGGTGGAACTGCTGAGGCGATGGATACTTGCGGGGGCTGGGTACGAAAGCCACTGGGCTTTCCAGCCGGTGCAGCGACCAGATTCCGGACCGATGCGTTCGATCGACTATTGGATCGATCGAGCTCTTTCGGAAAGAGCGCTGCAGCGATCCGATTCGGCCGATCCACGGTTGTTGCTGCGGCGCCTGACGATCGATCTGACGGGTGTGCCTCCCACCGAAGATGAGCTCTTGGCCTTCGTCGCTGACTCCTCAGACCAAGCCTATCAGAAGCAAGTCGAGCGGCTTTTGGCATCCCCGAGGTATGGGGAGCGATGGGCGTCACTGTGGCTCGATGTGGCTCGCTATGGCGATACCAATGGCTATCTGCATGATCTCAAACGCAATGCCTGGCCCTGGCGCGACTGGGTGATCGATGCATTCAACCGCGATCTTCCTTACGATCAGTTTGTGCGCGAGCAACTGGCAGGAGATCTATTGCCGGAGCCGACCGAACAGCAGGTGCTTGCGACCTCCTTCAACCGCAACCATCTGCTGACAACCGAAGGTGGTTCGATTCCGGAAGAATTCCTCAACGAGTACGCTTCCGATCGCGTCCAGACCTTCGGTACGGCTTTCCTGGGGCTTAGTTTCCAGTGCGCCCGTTGCCACGATCACAAGTTCGATCCAGTCTCCCAGGAAGATTTTTACAGTCTTCAAAGCTACTTCAACTCGATCGGAGAACGGCATGACAATTCAGCTGGCTATGCACCGACCCTGGTGGTGCGATCGCCGTTGACCCCATCGCTGGATCCGCTGCCAGTCATGGTGATGAAGGAAGCTGAACCGAAGCCGACATTCGTTCTTCGCCGCGGGCAGTACGATTTGCCGATCAAGGACCGACCAGTGTCGCGGCGCGTTCCCGTGTCGCTGGGGATGAAGGAGGAAGCCGTGCCAGACCGACTGGCGCTGGCCAATTGGCTGACCCGTCCGGCTCATCCCCTTTTCAGTCGCGTGATGGGCAATCGAGTCTGGCACCGAATATTCGGTCGCGGACTGGTGGCGACGCTGGATGATTTCGGACTGCAGGGTGATTATCCTTCGCATCCCGAACTGCTGGAGGAGCTGGCGGGGGGCTGGATGGAGGGGCATTCTGAACTTTCGTCGCCTCCTTGGAGCCTCAAGGGGCTGATCCGCCGGATCGTCAGCAGCCGAGTCTATCGACAATCGGCGTTCATCGACCAAAAGGCAGCTGAGAGGGACCCGGAGAATCGATGGTTGAGCCGCTTTCCAAGGCAGCGTCTGTTGGCCGAGGAGCTGCGCGATCAATCGCTTGCGGTCTCCGGGTTGTTGGTGGAGCGGCTAGGGGGGCCTCCGGTCTATCCATATCAGCCTGATGGGCTGTGGGAGGAGCGAGCCAACGAGGGGAGTGACAACCGGGTCTACGTACGCAGCGAGGGGGAGTCGCTTTTTCGGCGAAGCATCTACACCTTTTGGAAGAGGACCTGCCCACCTGCGTGGCTGGCGGTGTTCGATGCCCCCGATCGGACTCAGTGTGTCGCCCGCCGTGCGTCGACTAGCACGCCTCTGCAGGCACTGGCGCTTTGGAATGATGAACAGATCTTGGAGGCGGCCAAGGGACTGGCTTACGATCTGTTGCACAGGGCCACTCTGTTGGATAGGGCCACGCTTTTGGACGGCGCCACTCCCCTCCCCTCGCCCGACCGCGATGCCCAGATGCTGCAGTCGATGGCGATTCGCTGCACGTCCCTGCCGCTTGGGGAAGACGAGCTAGAAAGGCTGGTCGATCTGCTGGCTCACTTCCGCCATCGGTTTGCGCAAACGCCTGAGGACGCCAGGGAGCTGATATCGATTGGTACTTTGCACTGGCCTGCGATCGATGAAAAAGAATTGGCTTCGTGGATGATGGTCGCCAGCACGTTGCTGGGTTCCGATCGCGCCACGGTGCGTCCGTGATCGACAGAGGGAAGAGATTCATTCCATGCATGGCACTCCTTTGGAACCTCTGCTTCAGATCAACCGTCGCCAGATCCTCGGCCAAATGGCCGGTGGGCTGGGGTTTCTGGGGGGAATCGCTGCCTCCCAGTGGCTTCATCCTTCACGGCTAGCCGCCGTCACTGCCGACGCGTCGGCGAATCGACTTGGTCTTCCGCATCACGCCCCAAGGGCCAAACGGGTCATCTATCTCTATCAGGAAGGGGCACCTTCCCAGGTCGATACCTGGGATCACAAACCTGGACTAGTCGACTGGTTTGATCAGGAGTTGCCTGGATCGATCCGTGGGGAGCAGCGGCTGACGACGATGACCAGCGGGCAGGGGAGACTACCGATCGCACCCAGTCGGTTTGAGTTCCAGCGGTTTGAGAATGAACAGGAAGGACTGTGGGTCAATCGCTTGCTGAGCCACACCGGGGCGATGGCGAAAGATTTGTGTGTGATCCGGTCGATGAGCACCGAACAGATCAATCATGGACCGGGAGTCACCTTCATGCAGACTGGCCATCCGATTCCCGGGCGGCCTTCGATCGGTGCCTGGTTGTCTTATGGTCTTGGGAGCGAGAACGAGAACCTGCCGGCTTTTGTGGTGATGATCAGCCAGGGGCGGGGGCAGATGCAGGCGCTGTTTTCGCATCTCTGGGGAGCTGGCTTTTTGCCGGGCGAGCACCAGGGTGTGCAGTTTCGAGCCGCACGCGATCCGGTCCTTTTTCTCAATGATCCAACCGGCCTTCAGCGACAGGATCGCCGGCGGATGCTGGATGCCCTTCAGTCGATGGCTGATAGCGACCAAGCGATCTACGGAGACGCATCGGTGCAGTCCCGAATGGCGCAGATGGAGATGGCGTATCGGATGCAGTCGAGCGTTCCGGAGCTGACCGATTTTTCGACCGAGAGTGCGGAGACACTGGAGCGATATGGGCCGCGTGTGCATGAGACAGGAAGTTATGCATACAACTGCTTGATGGCTCGTCGCATGGCCGAACGTGGCGTGCGATTCATCCAGTTGTACCATCGTGGTTGGGACCATCATGGCAGTGTGCCAAAGGACCTACCGATGCAATGCGAGGATGTCGATCAACCGCAGGCCGCGCTCCTGAAGGACCTCAAAGAACGAGGCATGCTGGAGGAGACGCTGGTGCTGTGGGGTGGGGAATTTGGAAGGACTGTCTATTGCCAGGGGCCGCTGACGCGGGAGCAATATGGTCGGGACCATCATCCCCGCTGCTTCACCGTCTGGCTGGCTGGTGGGGGCATTCGTGGCGGGATCACCCATGGAGCGACCGACGAATTCAGCTACAACGTCGCAACCGATCCAGTTTCGGTCCACGACCTACACGCGACCATACTGCATCTCTTAGGGATCGACCATCAGCGCCTAGTCTATCGCTCCCAGGGGCTCGATTTCCGCTTGACTGGCGTGGAGCCGTCGCGAGTGGTGCACGAGATTCTTAGCTGATCACCAGCGAACACCAAAGATTGCTGGTTTGGATATTCTAAAGAACGTTAGAATATTTGCG
>JBJSWM010000496.1:0-7182 GCA_046085865.1 Pirellulaceae bacterium | reverse complement strand
CTGGCCAGACCTACCGGCAACCCGTCATGGGCTTTGACTGCCATGCCACAGCTCTTGCTGCCGCCGGCGTATTGCCCGAGGATCAGCCCACTCCAGTTCCTTCATCGGGTTCTGATGCACCCAATGGCTCGAAAGCCGATGCTGCAGCAAATCGTCGAAGAGGGCTGGACGGTGTGAATCTGCTGCCGTTTGTCACAGGCCAAGCGGATGGCATGCCGCATGAACAGCTTTTCTGGCGCGCTGGAGCCAGCTATGCGGTGCGGAGTGGTGATTGGAAACTGTTGCACTTGCCGCAGCAGGGGGGAACGATGCTGTTCGATTTGCAGAAGGACGTCAGCGAAGAGAACAATCTGGCGGCAAGCCATCCCGAAAAACTAAAGGAACTGCAGACCGCAATGGATGCCTGGGCAAAGGAAGTTCAGCCACCCAAGTGGGGCCGACAGGACCAGCGGAATGGGCAACCGGGAGGCAATCCCAACCCCGCCAACCCCAGTCGCCGGCCTAGGCAACGCATGCCGAGGGTCGAACAAGCCTTCCGCAATGCCGACAAGGATGGCGACGGAAAGCTGACGAGGGAGGAGTCGCCGCAGCCAGAACGGTTCAACGAAATCGATTCGGACAGAAATGGCTGGCTGACATGGGAAGAGTATCGTGCCGATGTTCAACGCCGGCGAAATGCGCCGCAGCCGCAGGATCCCTAATCCTGCCTGCCGGGAATAGTGCACCAAATGCATGGCCCTCTTCGCAGTTGGATTCATGGATTTCTCCGCCACAGGAAATCGCCACATGCAGAAACTTCCCAGAAGCGTTTGCAATCACTCCCATGAAACCAACTGCCACCCGCCATGGCGGCGCCCCGATACCGCAAAAGGAAGAGGAGGCTGTGTGCCTCACGCGGAACTCCCAAAGCGACCAAACAGAGAAAATGCGATCCGTATGGAGGGAACACGCTCACCATGACTCGCCAAATCCTCAGTGGCCTGATCGGAATCATTCTTTGCAGCCAGCTCATCGCCCAAGGTCCCAAGTATGCGGATCGAGGTTCCCACGAGGTCCACTTGGTTGCCACCGTCAGGTTGTTAGACGATTCGAGGAATAAAACGATCGATGCGCTGGTTCGGCATCCCGATGGGGAGGGCCCCTTTCCGATTGTCGTCTTCAGCCATGGAGCGCTCGCCAACAAGGAGGCATTTGGAATTGCCAGCGAGCACTGGGCAAGCCACGGTTATATCGTGATTCACCCCAATCATGCCGATGCACGTGGGGGTGAGAGTCCTGGGCAATTGAAGCAGCGTCGCGCCGCTGGAGGAACACTGGGGGCACTGACCGGCGGAGGACGCATCGATCGCGTCCAAGACATCACCAGCATCCTCGATTCGCTCGATCAACTGGAAATTCAGATACCTGAACTGAAGGGCAAACTGAATCGGAATGCCATCGCGGTCGCTGGACATTCCTATGGTGCCTACGTGGCTCAGTGCCATGGCGGCGTGAAGACGATGGTCGATGACACGCTGCAGAATCTATCCGACTCAAGGGTCCGGTGCGTTGTGCCGATTTCAGCGCAGGGTGAAAGCGAGAATTTTGGATTGACTAGCGAGAGCTGGACTGAGGCGAAGGTCGCTGCATTGCATATCACCGGAACGCGCGACCGGTCGGCGCCCGAGCGGCCTGGAGAGAGGATGGGGGACTTCCATACCAAGAAGATCCCCTTCGACCGGAGTCCTCCGGGAGACAAATACCTTCTGGTCATTGAAGGAGCCAACCACATTTCCTTCGGTGGACGACTTGCTAGGCTTCGTGGCAGCGCCGATGCACCCGGTCTCACCAAGACGCTCAGCCTTGCATTCCTCGAGGCCTTTCTAAAAAAGGATGCCGACGCAAAAGCGTGGCTTGATGGCCAAGCCTCCTCCGACTGGATCGGCAGCCAGGGCATGCTAGAGCGCAAGTAACATCTGCTAAGGTTGTCGTGGAGCCATTTCGTGAGTTTCGATAGCAAGACTTTCCCTCGAAAAGACAACTCGGGGGACAACGTGACTTAAAGATCCATAATGTTAAGAATCACCTCTCTGCCAAGATTCAAAAGAATGAACCACGATATCCATTTTTTTAAAAAGCCCATTTCGGTTTTCGTCGCGTGGAGTCTTGCCGGCTGCCTCTTTGGGATCCATGACCGATTGGCTGCTCAGGAAACTGCAGTTAGGCAGCCCATGGAAACATCATCGCAACGGTCGAAAAGTTTGCAGCTTGTTGCTGGCGATCACATTCGGTCGATCCAATTCGATGCGCGGGATCGACGGTACCTGATCCATATCCCCAAACAGTACGATTCCACCAAAGCAACCCCCGTCGTGCTAGTATTCCATGGAGGTGGCAGCAATCCCGAGGGAATGGTTCGGCTTACGGGAATGAATTCCAAATCGGATGAAGCGGGTTTCCTGGTGGTATATCCGTATGGGACCGGTCCGTTTCGCGATCGTCTTTTGAGTTTCAATGGTGGTGAATGCTGTGCGTATGCAATGCAGAACCAAGTCGATGATGTTGGCTTTACACGAGCCATTCTGGATGACCTTACCAGGATCGCTCATGTCGATACCGACCGCGTCTTTGCCACCGGTCTTTCCAACGGTGCGATCATGTCTCACTACCTAGCATCAGAACTTTCGGATCGAATCGCAGCCATCGCAGCAGTGGGTGGGCCCTTGATGATCGAATTCCCTCGCAATAATCGACCGGTTTCTGTGATGCAGATTCATGGTACCAAAGATTCGTTTGCACCCTTCCAAGGTGGATTCGGAGAAGGTTTCCTGGGACGCAGCGGCGTGACGAAGTTTCGATCGGTCGATCATACGATTCAGTCCTGGCGCAAGGCGAATGGATGCAAAGATAAGGGGGAGGTGATGGATCTCCCAAATCCAGTCCAGGATGGAACTACGGTTCGTCGCCACACGTGGAATGGAGGCCGATCTGGGAGCGAGGTTGTGCTGATCGAAGTCGAGGGAGGCGGCCACACATGGCCGGGACGAGATCCGATTTATGAGCGACTTGGAAAATCGACTAAGGACCTGTCTGCGAACGATCTGATCTGGGAATTTTTTCAACGACATCCCCGCGTTCCAACGGATCAGGATTCGCAAGAGGTGAAGCCATGAAACTCTGTGCTGTGGTGTTATTCAGCTTCTGTTTCCTACTGCCCAGCCAGTCCGTCGCACTTGCCTTCGCTCCCCAACCACCGGCATCCGCTTCCGAGGAACTTCTCTGGGTGACAAACGCTGTCGACGCACCGCGTGTATCGTTCCATACGATGGAAAGCGAGTCGGCAAAAAGGAAGATCAGTTACCATCTCTACCGACCCGAACTTTACCAGCAGGAACCCGCCAGTCGTTTCCCGGTGGTCTACTGGCTGCATGGGTCAGGAGGTGGCTTGCCTGGCATACCTAGGGTCGCAGCGCTGTTCGACGCGGCGATCGCGGCTGGAAAGACTCCTCCTTGCCTTGTCGTCTTCGTGAATGGACTTCCCAACGGAATGTATGTCGACTGGAAGGATGGATCGGCCCCACTGGAGACGATTTTCATTCGAGAGCTGCTGCCCCATATCGATGCCACCTATCGTACGGTGGCCAATCGAGATGGGCGGTTGCTGGATGGCTACAGCATGGGTGGCTATGGTGCCGCGCGATTTGGGTTCAAGTATCCCGATCTGTTCGCCTCCGTCTCGATCATGGGAGGAGGCCCTTTACAGACCAATCTGATGGACGCGCCACGGGCTGGTCAGCGGCGGGCCTCTGAGGTGCTGCAGCAGGTGTACGGGGGCGATCCAGACTATTTCACTCACGTCAGCCCGCGACGGCTGGCGGAAGTGAACGCCAGCCGACTGGCCAAAGGCTCCCAGATTCGAATGGTCTGTGGCGATCAGGATGAGACGTTCTCTGCCAATGAGAGCTTTCATCAGCATCTGGAAAAACTATCGATCCCTCATCGCTGGCAAGTCCTTCCGGGAGTCGATCACAATCCAATGAAAACCCTCGAAGCCCTCGGGGATTCGAATTGGGAGTTCTATCGTTCCGCATTTCGGGCGGCTTTGCAGCCTGCCTCGTCTCCTCCCGACCGAAAGTCTGACTTGGAAATCCAACTAGAGGTCAAGGGAAAAAGTCGCCGTGCGGTCGTGGTCCATGCCCCAACCGATGGCAGCAAACGACCCGCCGTGCTGGTGCTTCACGGAGGGATGGGAAGTGCAGCCGTCATGCAGGCCAACTCCGGATTTGACCTAGTCGCCAAGGCGAAGGGCTTCATGGTCGTTTATCCCGAAGGAACCGATTTCGGTGGCGGGCGCCATGCATGGAACACCGGCTACCTGATGCGGCGTATGGTGCAAGGTGCTGACGATATCGCTTACTTCGATCAACTGATCGATCGGCTGATCGACGATCATGACGCAGACCCCAACCGCATCTACATGACCGGTGGATCCAATGGAGGCATGATGACCTATGTCTACGCTGTTCAGCGTCCCCAGAAGCTTGCCGCAATCGCCCCGGTTGTCGCGTCGATGTTTTCCTTCGAAACCAAACCCGCCACTCCCCTCCCGATCTTGATCATCAACGGCGCGAAAGATGAAGAGGTGCCGATCGAGGGGGGAATGAGTCGCAATCCGGTGGTACGACGCGCTCAGCAGGCTCCGTTCCAATCGATTGAGGAAGTGGCCAAGTTTTGGGTGTCTGCCAACGCTTCTAAGTCGGAGCCGCTGGTATCCGTCGATGGCACGGTCACCACCAAGCGGTACGAAGCGACGGAAGGAGGGGCTACCACCGAAGTCGTCATCGATTCGGCGGGTGGGCACGGCTGGCCGGGAGCGCGAGCTCGCCGCGACGGCAACCAACCGATCGGTTCGTTCTCCGGAGCCGAACGAGTTTGGGAGTTTTTCGCAGATAAGTGCCGTGCGGATAAGTTGCGTTCCGATTCTTCGAATCCAGCGCCAAAGTAGCTGCTGGTTCAACCTTGGGCGACTAAGGTAGCCAGGGGTTTTCGCTGGTCGTGATCCGGAATCACGAAGGTCCCTCCATCGCTGATCCGGTCAGTTGGTCTTGGTGATTCTCTGCATGCACTGGATGTCGCTGGATCGTCTATCCTGAAGCAAGTTCGATCGATCACCAACTTTCCTGAAAGTGAATTCATGTTTGATTGCCTCCGCTGGGTTTTGGCCGCGCTACTCCTGTTGCGGCTCTCACCATTGAATGCTCAAGACATCCAGCAGGGGGAAATGGCCGGTTACCTGCTGGTGCCCAACGAGAAGGTGCCAGATTCGTATGGGGCTGGATTTTCGATGTACATTGCCGCCTGGCCGCTGCTCAAGCAGTATCCAGGTCAGCGATTCCAGTCGGGATTGCCGGGTACCTGGATGTTCGCGCAGCCGATCGGCGAGCCTCTAGAAAAAATGTACTCGGATATCGAAGGGGGTTTGGGATGGTGGCGCGATACCGAATACGCCACCGAGACGCCGAAATTCATCATGGGAGGTGTGGCTCCCAATTTTGCCGAATGGGCAAATGGCCCCGGGGCGGGGAAGGGGAGGGATTGGAAGAACCCCAGCGGCAAGTACGCCGTCGCGCAGCTGAGTCCCTGGGTGCTGTGGCCTCCCGACGGATTGAATCTCAAGCAGGGGACCCGAGGCCAGTGGTTCGGTTATGGCTACATGCCTCTTCCCCTGACCGATGCGAAGGAGAAGACCAGTGGAGAATCGGTCCCCACTGGCAACCAATGCTGGACTCTTTTTCTCAACACAGAGAACTTCAAGGGGCCAGTTACTTTCTTCACCCCCTTCTTTTGGTCGCAGCATGCCGTCAAGGATCGACGACTTGCCGGTCGACTGCTCGACAGCCGCCCCTCCAATCCGAATCGTGCCCTACAGATGGAGACGCAGCACATCCCATGCGCCATCGCGACCGATTCCCAGGGGGTCACCTACGCGAGAATCACCCCAACGCAGTTCCCCTGCAATGAAGAAGGAAGCTCTTCCCTGGTGCACCGCATCACGTCGTACGATCGACGGGCGCTTTGGGATCGCGTGGAAGCGTGGTTCGCCGGTGGTGACGTAGCCACTGGGCGGGTGGATGAAGGGGGCCAAGTGCTGCATTCTTTCCCTGGCCGCGGCGGTGCGACCTGGAAGATCTACGCCGATGGAACCAAGAAAGAAGAAAAGCAGCCGGTGGCTTGGCCCCGTTTCGCCACTCCTTTTGCTCCCAGCCCAAACACCTTTGGATATCGATGGAGCCCTGAAGCGACCCAGCAGGTTGCAAGTGACGCGGGAGACCTGATCGTCCTGCCCGAGTTTTTCCGGCTGGGAGAAGACGATCAGCAAAAGCCGTTATGGATCCCCGTCGCTGCCGATGAAGTCCCTGCAGAAACTGGCCTTGCCGAGTTTCAATTCCGTCGCGCTCAGGAGGATCCTCCGAAGATCTACCAGACCCCTGACGATCCTGACAGCAGCTGGAAGAAGCCTGGTCCCGTGGCTGGCCCCTTCACCCAAACGCTTGGCGATGGCAGCGTGGTGACCTATTCCTGGTACCGATTCGCCGACCAACCGGCGCTCTTCCACGCCGACATGACCGATCTAGAACGGGAGGAGATGCAGCGGCGTGTGGAGTTGTTGCATCGCCACTGGACCCGCGATCGTGAGTACCTAGCACCGCCAGATAGCGGACAGCTTGCGGAACTCGATCCCGCGTTGATCGTGACGCCACCAGCCGGTCTGGAGGTGGGTTACGTACCGATCGTGACTCGGCAGGAACCTGCCAAATAACGATTCAAAGGGAATGGAATTCGAATATCGACGTAAGTCCCGAGACCTTTTCAACTTTCCAACTTGAGGGCGGTTTTCCTAGATACACTACTCCGTTTTCTGCGCTGCGGGCAGGCCGCCGGAAGACAGGTCAACCGCCCCAGGGAATACCACTCCTAGTCGCTGCGTTGGATCGCGATGATGGAGTAGATGGTTTTCTCGAACCCTGCGCCCCCAATCCGTGATCGGCCGATAGGGGTAGTGGACGGAGAAGTGCACGAACTCATAGATCATGATGGCAAATAGAACGGCAACACAGATCGACTCAGCCATCGCCCAATGGATAAAGATCCAAGGGATCGGGATCAGGTTGTAGAAGAGGTAGGTCCCGAAAACCTCTAGTG
>JBJSWM010000495.1:0-2122 GCA_046085865.1 Pirellulaceae bacterium | reverse complement strand
GGCGGCAGGAATCGATCCCAAAGTTCCCGGTTCTCGGGATCGCCTTCATGCAACTTGGCGGTTTCCGCCAGCACCCGGGAGTTCATCCCGGGATGTGAGGCGACCAATTGGCATAACGCAGGGTTCGACTGAAGTTTCTGATATTTCTCGATGGATGGCTCTAACTGTTCGGTAAACTTTTCGATACCACGAGCCTGCTGCTGGAAAGCCTGAAACTTCTTCTTATCGGCCGGATCGGGCGATTTGCCTTCCCACATCGAGAGGTAGATTGCCTGCGCCTCCTCGAGCTGCTTTTTCTTTAAAGGAAGACTTTCCCGCAGCTCCTCGAACTCAATCGCTTCGTGTACCAACCGATAAAGTCGACTGAGCTCAGCAACGGGTGCCTGTTGGTATGCCTCATCGTCGCGGAAATGTTTGTATCCATAGATGATCATCCCGAACTGGGTGCCCCAGTCCCCCAAGTGATTGTCGGTGATGACACGATGCCCCAGAAAACGCAGTGTTCTGGCGATGGAGTCACCGATGACGGTCGATCGAACATGCCCCACATGCATCGGCTTGGCGACATTCGGTGAGGAATAATCAAGCACAATACACTTCGGTGCTTTGGTCGGCTGTACGCCGAGCCGATCGGAACGGGTCATCGCCTGGACCTGTTCAGCGATCCACTGGTCGGCAATCCGAATGTTGATGAACCCCTTGCCCGCCACCTCGACTGACGAGAACATCGGATCCCGCGCCAAATCATCACGAATCCGCGATGCTACTTCTTCCGGTGGTTGCCCCAAGTTCTTGGCAAGCCCCATCACCATGTTCCCTTGATAATCTCCATGCTCTGGGTTTTTTGCTGCGGCCATCAGACGTGCATGCTTTGCCGGCTGTTCCACCCAACCGCTCAACGCTGTCTCCATCCGTGCGCGCATGGTTTCGATCAATTGCATGATTTCGCCTTCGACTCTTCGATATCCAGAGGACTCAACATCGGCCAGAACACCCGCTCGATCTTTCCCCAGCTCATCAAGAACCGGCAATCGTCCCAAGCGTGGACAAACTTGTTTGATTCGATCGCGACACGGCTCGGTGACAGTCGATGCCCGGATCGCCTACCGATCCCACGACGGACAGGAAACTTCAGCTTGCCTTCATTCACTTCAGACCTAACCGTTCGGTCCGGTCATTCACTCGGCTTTCCCCTCGGTAGCGTCGTCCCGTTTGCCACTTGGTCCCAGAGGACCTCCAAAGGCATCAAAGACTGCCAAATAATTCAATAGCCCCGCCACCATGGTGAAGAGGGTTCCCATGTCAAAGCCGGCAGAAGATTCTTTATGCCATCGATCCAGCATCTGCATGTCAGAGGGCCTGGACATCCAGCCATTCCACAGCGGCGGGCGACCGGGCCGCGAACGCCACGCCTGGATCGCTGCAGGCAAAGATGGAAGGCCGACACCCAACTGGCAAACGTAATGCCATCGCCGATCCTCGGGCTTCCAGGATGCATAAACGACTCGGCCGTTCCCAATGACCATTCCAAGAAGATAAAGCCCCAGGACAGCCACGAGAAAAAGATACCCCTTGAACGTGCGTCCTTGATAAAGATGGCCAGCTCCCGGGATCAACCACCCAAGAAATGCAGCCAACCAAGGTGTGCGCAGAGGGACTTCGATCCCGTCCGCCTGCACCACCGATCCCGCCGGCAATGACTCCGCCATCCAATTGACTCCTTCACTTCCTCACACCAGACGGCATCATCGAAATCCGTAGCCAGCCTGTCCGCCAATCTTTTAGGTCGCCCTACGCAGACGATCTAGTCCAATCCGAGGTCCCAGAATTGTAACCCGCCCCCCCGCCTCTGACAGACCGGCGATAAGGAAAATCCATGACCCAATGCCGACTGGATCTTCGTGAACACGACAACCAGTCTCATCTCGACCATCTCGGATCATCCTGAAAGAATCGGTTCATCGGGTCATTTCGTGGGTCATTGCTTTTGATTTCTCGTTCTCAGTCGGCCGCGCTGGACGGTTCTGGTACTCGATGCTCCAGTTTCCCAGGACTTCTTTTCGAGTAACAGCACCATTTCATTGAGAACGCGTACGATCAAAACCAGTAGCTGATGGACCTA
>JBJSWM010000494.1:0-3643 GCA_046085865.1 Pirellulaceae bacterium | reverse complement strand
CTGATCCCGTCTGCCGGAGACAGTCGCCCCGATTGGCAATGGGATGACTTTGCCAAAGCGATATCGCTGGGAGGAAAAAACAACATCGTCGTCCTTCAGTTTCATGGTGTGCCCGACAACGCACACCCCTGGGTCAACACCCCCACCGATCGCTTCGAACAGTACCTCCACTGGCTGGCTCAGGAACGATACCAAGTCATCGCCTTGCGCGATCTGGATCAGTACATCGATGCTTCGATCGAACCGACTGATCCTGCCGGGGTGATCGAACTGCGAAAGAAGCGGCTGGCAGCAGGCAAGCCGCTCCATGCAGCTCGCCCGCTGACGTCTGGCACCCAGCAATCCAGATGGCTTGAGAATATGGTACAGCTTCATCGCTTCAGCATCTCGGAAATCAGTGCCGCCACCGGCTTGTCCGATACCGATGTCGCTACGGCTCTTCAGGAACTCCAGTTGGAAGCGCGTCCCGCAGATGGCACCAGCCATCAAACACCTCTCGCATCTGCTACACCGCAAGTGGACAAAAAAATTCGCATCGCGCCCTACCCCGGTGGCCGCCATCCAAGAATCGGCTTTCGCGATGGTGCCCTGTGGCCTCAACGAGAAACGAAGATGAGCCTTTTTGCGCCTTGGCAAGATGGCGGTTATGTGGTGGCCGACTTCCCTGAAGCGATCTGGTGGAACTCGGAGTCCGGACGCGAGCTGCTGTATCTAGCCCACTCGCACGTCCCTACGATCTGGGATCGGAAAGACATAGCACTCGACCCGATCGAATGGGAATCAACACCCCAAGGCTGGAAGTCCACTCGCACACTACCCAATGGTGTCACCTTCGAGACCACCGCCAATCCCCGCGACTGGGCTGTCCAGTTCTCGATGACCCTCCGCAATGGGACTACCAAACCACTGCAAGGTGTGTCGGTACAGCAGTGTCTGATGCTGGGCGCTGCCAGCGGGTTTTCCGATCGATCCAACACCAGGCATCGAAACACAGGTCCCTTTAGCCTCGCCAGCGACTCATCCGAAACGCGCTGGATCATCACCGCTTGGCAGAACTGCCAGCGAGCCTGGACCAATCCGCCCTGCCCATGCCTCCATTCCGACCCCCTCTTCCCCGACTGCCCGCCAGGCCAGTCGCAAAGCCTCTCTGGTTGGGTCTGGTTCTACGAGGGGAAAGAGATCGACAAAGAGCTGGATCGACTAAAAACGCTTCTCAACTGACTCGCTTCGCCAAACCGTAGTCCCACAATGGAAAAGCGTCCTTTTCTGGCCTGCGGCCATTTCCCTGGTCCAGACTTCCTGGGATGCCACGCAGCGCGTGGCGATCGCCTTGCTTCCTTTGCAATTCAAGAGCCAAACCCATCCCGATTCGGTGAATCGGAAGTTAGAATCACGGAATCACAAGAGATTGCGACTTCGCGAACCTAAAAATTTCGATCGCGAAAGTCCGATCCCCGGCACCACGGCATTCGGCAACTCTCGCCAAATTCTTCCATCGTCCCATGACTCCATCCCCCATCGCATTGACCGAAGAGCTGCAGCGGTTTCGCAAGAAGCTGCTGGATCTCAGCCTTCGCAACCCTCTACTCAGCTACCGTTACAGCCAACGCCGAACCATTCCTCTGCCAAAAATCGATGCCGACGCTCTTTATCAGGCGCTGGTGGAGGACGAGCAACAGCTGCCACTGATTCCGATTCCTGACCCCCAGCCGCCAGTGGAGGAAAACAATCTGCCTCCAGGCTCTCCCCCAACTCCAGCACCTGTTCCTGCGGGGAATCGCCCGCATCACTCCCCTCCCCAACCTTCCGAATATGCCACGACCGCTTCCAGTCGAACCACAGATCGCTCAAACGCCTCCTTCCCGAACTCTTCCTCCGAGGATGCTCCGCCAGCATCCCCCGTCCCCTCTGAGTCGTCTGCAGACGACTCAGAGGCTGGAAATGCGCGGCAGGAAAGGATCGAGCCTCTGGAATGCCTACAGACAGAGATTGTCGAATCGAGACTGGAACCGATCTGTCGCAACATCCTTTCGGTGGCCCGCACCGCCATCGAGGAAACAGGCATCAATTACCTCCACCTGGCGATCGGATTCTTGAGATGGAACGAATCGACAGGTTCAACCGGGGAACTGAAGCGAGCCCCATTGATTCTCGTTCCCGTCGCTCTTCATCGGACACTGCGACCTACCGGTGGCATGGAGTTCCAGCTGGCGTGGAATGAAGATGAGGTGGTCGATAACGCCTGCCTGCGAAAGAAGCTGGAGACAGATTTTGCGATCGAGCTACCACGGCTGGAAGAAGAGGAATCACCGAGCGGGTATTGCAAGCGAGTCGAAGCAGCGATCACTAGTCAAGCCAAGCAATGGCATGTCGAAGTCGATAGTGCAGTCGGCTTTTTTTCGTTCCACAAACTGGCGATGTACTCCGACCTGGACCCCAGCAACTGGGATGCATCGCAGGCGATTGCACAAGAGTCGCTGGCGGATCGACTTTTCGGTGGAAGTGAAGAACCCGTAGGCACCAATCTTTACGCTGGCGATTATGACGTCGATCGTCATCAGCTGGCCAAGACGATCGAACTTCCGCTAGACGCTGACAGCTCCCAACATTCGGCGATCACCGACATCGCCGCCGGACGCAACCTGGTGATCGAAGGTCCGCCGGGAACCGGCAAATCGCAAACGATCGCCAACGCAATCGCTCATGCCGTCGAACAAGGCAAGACGGTCCTCTTCGTCGCCGAAAAACTAGCCGCTTTGGAAGTCGTCCACAAACGACTGGCTCATGCCGGTCTAGGCAACTACTGCCTGGAACTGCATGGCCATTCCCTGGCCCCCAGACAAATCTTCGATTCGCTCGCCCAACGTCTCACCCTACCAACACCGCAACCACCGCAAGATCTGGTCGATCCAAGCCAATGGGAGAGCTGCAGGGAAAAGCTGGAATCGTACCGGGAGGCATCTTCCAGACCAACCGGTCCCTACAACGAACCGCTGCACCAACTCCTTTGGCGCATCGTGCAACTGCGACAGCAAGGCGCCCCAATCGCTCGCGATCTCCCCACCAATCCCCAGATCGATCGGACGGGGTTTGAGGAGGCAATCCAAGCACTCGAAGCCTTCGCCCTCGCCTCCAGTCGCTACGACCAGCCACAGAAAAGCGCCTGGTGGGGCTTCCGTCCTGAGGATCTCTCTCCGAGCGCTTCCGAGCAACTGCCAGAGAGACTGGAGACGCTGCGATCGTACGCCAGTCCCTTGGATCAACTGCATCACAATCTTCTACCGCTCTTCGCCGACAATCCCAAGGCGATGCAAGATTTCCTTACGAACGCCGACGCAGCCAAACTGAAGCAACTGTCCGATCAAGGACCTACAACGCCCCCTGTGCCCTGGTCGACATTTGCCGATCCAGCAGTCACCCTCGAACTCGAAAAAGCATCCCAGTACCATCGCGGATGGCGGCAACTGCTACAGCAACTGGAGCAGGCGGTCATTCCTGGTGATCGATCGTGGCATCAAGTCGCAGAAGAACTCGCAGGCTATCCGATCCCACTGCTGCAGAGCCTCCCTTCGGCCATCACCATGCGTCATGGAGCCGAAGCGATCGCATGGATCGATCATACGATTACCCTCCTGGACAAACT
>JBJSWM010000493.1:0-20367 GCA_046085865.1 Pirellulaceae bacterium | reverse complement strand
CGAAACTTTCTCTTCCAGTGGTCGGCATCCCAGCGCTTTGTACCTTTCAAGCGATTGTCTCCCCACGCGACCATTCCGCAGCGTTCCCCTGCCGAAGACGCAGATTGCAAACCGTCTTGCTCATTCGGATCCAGCCTCTTTGGGTTGCGGCAGACTGGATGCATCCAGCCAGTAACCTCCTGCATAGCCGACAACCCGGCGGGGATCCCCCCCCGCATCGGCGCTGGTAGCGTAGCGTTGCAGGTGCCATCGGGCATCGCAATCCAATTGCCGAAGTGTCTCCATCACCAGCGCCGCCGGGATGACTCCGCACATACTGATCCGCTGCTCGCGACAGACCGCCAGCAATCGCTCGGGATCCCCCCTCTGAATCGCTTCCAGCGCCAACTGGTCGCGCCGTCGGTTCTCGGCATCCGATGCGTAGTGATTCAAGTCGGAGGAAACCACCAGCAGCGGTCGGGTCGGCTGTCGGCGAATCACATCGGCCAGATCCACCGCTGCCCGCTGAATCTCACTCCAGGAAGCATCCGCCAAAACCACCGCCGCGATGCGACTGGATGGGCTCCACCTCTTCAGCATCGGCAGCAGCACTTCAATACCGTGTTCCCTGCGATGGGCTGCGACATCCAATTGCATCCCGGTGACACGCTCTGCAATCTGCTCGGTAAGCGACAGGTCGACTTCCATCGAAGTGCTCTCGGGGATCTCCCAGGCGCGATGCGGACTGACAGCCCAGTCGACCCCTTCTCGCGTATGCTTGGGCCCGATCAGCAAAATCGACTGCGGAAGCTCGATCGACGAAAACAGCTCGCTGACAATCTTCCCGCAGTACCCCCAACCAGCATGAGGCACCATGGCAGCCAGTACCGACTGTCGTTCGGCGGGTGCCTGGATGATCCATGGCGCTTCCCCATGCCATCGTTCCTCTTCGCTCGCTGGGTAAAAGCTACCTGCCACGGCAGGTGGACGAATCCCAGGACCTGTCTGAGCTGCCGCCGCGCTGGTCGCGATTCCCTGCGGCCTCGTGGCGACCACCGCCATCGAATAGATCGTTACTGGGGCCGCGCGACGCGTCAGATGTTCCAGCCCGTGATCGATGAGGGCATCGGGGGTGGAGAAAGCATCCCACGCGACCGATACCCGTTCCCCCCCCTGCATGGCGACGATCGCGCGTCGCCCCGGATCGTGCCCGCGCCAATCCAAACCATTCTCCTCCAGGTCGGCCACCGAGGGGGTCCTGCCCGCCCATCGTTGGTTGGCAAGCGTTCCACCGATCGGAACCGGATCGGTCAGTACCGCCAGCTCCACCTGAACCTGGAGATGCCGACCGGTGCTTGCTTGCTGAAGGATCTGCGACGCGGTCTTGGCTAGTTCGAAAAGAGTCGATTGGAGTGGGACTCCAGGGCGCAAACTAAGCCGGATCAGGTGCGCCATGGCGTTTGCTGCCCCTTCCTCCCACAACGAAAGAACCAATCCATGAACCGTCCCATCAGGAAGATCGGGAGCGGTGTACGATGGCGTGGCTCCCTGCGCGATCGCCAGCATGTTGCTCCCCACCAAGGCCCTCAGATTCTTCACCTGATCGGGATGGATGGTCGCCCGCCGAACCGACTTGGGAAGATCCGGCAATGCATCGATCAACGGGGCTCCGTGAACCCGGCCCTCAAACCGCTCCACCGTCACCGGCAATTCCTTCCAGGCCCCTTCGTGCAGCCCTGCTTTACGGCAGAGACCTCCCAAGAACTGCTCGACATTCCAACCTTGTTCGATCGGCACCGACACCAGCAACACACCCTGGTGATCGCCGTATCGCAAACGCAGGCCATGGGTTCCCAGCACGATCTGACTGGGCCACTGATCGGCATCCCCCACCAACGGCTCACAAGGCCCCAGGACGGTCACATCCAGGTCTAGATACTGCAGTTCGATGGGAGACAGCGAAGCCATGCGATGGTCTTCGCAGGCGGTGCGGTAGCTGCAGGTACGCAGCAGATCACCTAATCGTCCTCGCCCCAAACTGCCGCAACACCCACGCAGCAATTTTCCTCGCCGGACGCTGACAAAGCAGCCCTCCAACTCCACCCCCGCCAGTTCGGATAGTTCCTCCGAAGCCGGCTCACCAGGCATCGCCTGCTGCATCGCGGACAAAGCCAGCCACCGCGCTGCCTGTCGATGCACAACGTTCCATTGATCGATGGTCCATTCGGGAAGTGTCAACGAGGGTTTCGACGGCTGCATGCCTTGATGTCCTTGAGGAGAAGAAGCTTGAATTGCGATGGAAATCGGCTGTCGTCGAGCCCCCCAGCGCCCCGCCGAAGACCCCCAGCAGCCTGGAATGGTCCTGCCACATCGGCTGCAGTTGCCATCGGTCAGGTGATATGCATCGACCGTATAGCCGTTTCGACGCACCACCTGCTGCCCGCATTGTGGGCACGAGGTCGACTGATGATCGTTGGCCACATTGCCAATATAGACATACTTCAGTCCGCAACCGATGGCGATCTGATGCGCTTCCAGAAGAGTTTCCAGAGGCGTCGGAGGACGATCCATCATCCGGAAATCAGGATGAAATGCAGTCAGATGCAATGGCACTTGATCCCCAACGTTCTCAAGGATCCACTCGCACATCCTCCGAAAATCGTCCCGGGAGTCGTTCGCCCCCGGGATCATCAGGTTGGTCAATTCCATCCAGCAGTCGGTTTCGCGATGGACATACCGAATCGTCTCCAGAACCGGTTGCAGGTGGGCCGAGGTGGTCTTCCAGTAGAACGCTTCGGTGAACCCTTTCAGATCGATGTTGGTCGCATCCATCGCTTCAAAAAAGGGGCCTCGCGCCTCGGGCTGGATATAGCCGGCCGTGACCGCCACAGCAGCAACGCCGGCCTGCCGACAAGCCCGCGCCGTGGCGATCGCGTACTCGGCCCACACCACCGGGTCGTTGTAGGTGAAGGCGACGCTGCGGCATCGATGCTCCAGCGCGGCAGCCACAATCTGATCCGGCTCCGCCTGCTCACTCAGCCGTTCCACTTGCCGACTTTTGGAGATATCCCAGTTTTGGCAGAACTTGCATCCCAGGTTGCATCCTGCCGTCCCCAGCGAAAGCACACTGGTGCCCGGATAGAAATGAAACAGTGGCTTCTTCTCGATCGGATCGATGCAAAGTCCAGTGCTGCGTCCGAAGGTGCTCAGCACCATTCGCCCGTCGCGATTCTCTCGGACGAAGCAGAACCCTCGATCCCCGGGCTTCAGCGCGCAATGACGCGGACATAGCCTGCACAAGATCGTCCCATCCAAACCGCCCTCATTCGCCTCCGCCGGGCGCCACCAACTCCCCTCCATGGCTCCATCGGCCAGCCTAGCACCGGGAATCCACCGATGGGATCGTTCCTCCGATCCAACCTGGCCATCCCGCTTGCCATTCATCGCAGCCGCACCGGCATGGGGAACTCCAGAACGAATTTCGTCCCGCGATCCAGTTCGCTCTGCACCCGTATCCGCCCACCATGCGCCTCGATGATCTTTCGCGCTGTTGGTAGACCCAGCCCCGAACCACCTGTCTTGGTCGAGTAAAAGGGTTCGAACATATTCATCGCGGTGTTCTCGTCCATCCCACAGCCGGTGTCGATCAAATCGAGCGCCACGCCACTGGCCGTCGCGTGGGTGCGCACCACCAGTTGCCCCCCCTCATGCATCGCCTCCAACGCATTCTTCACCAGATTGATCAGAGCCGCCTGGAGGGAGTCGCTGTGAAGCATGATGGAAGGAAGGTTTGGGTCGAGATAACGGACGATCTCGACACCTGACTTGGTCGCCTGTGCCTGATAGAGCTTCAGCACCGTATTGATTTGCTCGTTCAAGTCACCCGGCGTCATTTCCAGGTCGCGCATCCGCGCGTACCTCAGGAAATCCCGCAACAAAGTCTCCATCCGCTCGCACTGGTGCCGGATCATGTCGACCTTGGCCATCGATCGACGCAAACCAGGAAACTGGAACTCAGCCAGTTCCTCACTGAGCAGATCGACGTTCATATGGATGACCGAGAGCGGGTTCTTGATCTCGTGGGCCAACGAACCAGCAAGCTCCGCCAGTTCATGGTATCTCCTTTGAAGATCCTCATAGGTCTTCGCATCCACCCCCTGAGATTCGTTGGCCATCGGATGCGCCTATGTGCCCTTATGAGAATCGATCGTCCGTGCGAAAAGGGAGATCCCATGCCACTTTCAACAACCACCTTTCATTGTAGACTCTGAACTGGGCATCACCAAATGCCAGCCGATCGTCAGTTCGACCCGAATCAGCAACCAGCCCCCCTCCGCGATGCTTCCAGGCCAAACAACTCAAATGGCTTTTGGAGGCCCATGAGGAACAAGCATCGAGTTTTTTTGGCGGCGCAGCCCCTGCGAAGGACCAGACCGATACGATGGATCCTCAGGGAATCCAGCTCCCCCATCGCTCGACTTGGAACCATCGATGCAGACGAGGCACCCACATCCCCGCCCTCACCACCTCGGAAGCAACAGGCCTCCAGGAAGCCTCCGTCGCCTGGGATTGGCAGGTTGCCAACTGGCCGCTCTGGGTACGGTCCACCTGGTGCTGCTGCTAGTGCCCTTGGCCAGCCTGATCGCGATCCTGTCGGCTGCCATCTGGTTGGTGCCTTCCCTCAGCGACTCGATCGCAGTTCGCCTGTTGCTGTGGCTGCTACTGCTGCCGCTGACATGGATCGCAGCCGCACCCTTGGAACTCTATTGGTCGATTCCCAAACCAGTTTCCGCCCCGATCGAACGCTGGATCGAACGAAGCGACGCGCCGGAGCTTTACCGTCTGATGGACGAGGTAGCCAGCTTGCTTGGGGCGCCAACCCCCGACGCTGTAGTCCTCGACCTACAGGTCAATGCGTCAGCCCAGTCCCGCACCGCCACCAAACGGATTCCATCCAACTCCACCATTCCCAAGTCGGACTCGGAGCCTCTCCGGGTGGTGCAGCTAGGACTCCCACTCTTGATGTCGCTCAGCGAGCGACAGCTAGCCGGTGTCGTCGCTCACGAACTACGGCATTTCCAGCAAGGCTTGGCCGCCCGGATGGCGGCCGCTGTCGGCCAGACGATTCAGCGCACCAGCCAATGGTCCACCCGGGTCAGCCCCATGGATCGATGGCTGGACGAGGCCACCGTCGATCGCGATCTTCGGCTGGCGTGGCCTGCCCGCATCGCCAAACTCTTCCGCCACCTGCCACGTGCTCTTTGGCGCCAGATCCTTCCCAGTTTTGAACGGTCGCTTGGCTGGCTGACACATCCCCTGGAGTATGAAGCCGATGAAGCCGAGGCGGAGGTGGCAGGGAGCGATTGCTTTGCAGAGACGCTGCTGGAACTGATGCACCTCTCGGCCGCATCCGCTCAAGCCATCCCCTCGGCCCAACTTGCCGCGATGGAACTGCTTCGCATCGAACGACTGGCCGAGCTAGTGATTCATCTGCGCACGCTGCAGGAAACCCAGCCACAGCACGCATGGACTCGCTCGCTGACGCAGAGAGAGCTCGATCAATCCCACGGAACTCATCCACCATTGTCCAGTCGGATCGCGAGAGTTGAACGGATGGCGGCACCAGGCAGGATCGTATCGAATGCCCCTGCATGGAAGTTGCTGGGCTCAGTGGACGCCTCCAAGGCAATCGACCTGCAACTGACCAGCACGATGCTGGGTCGGCTGACCGACGCCGCCTCCTTCCCAGTCGAATCGCTGATCCCCTGCGATCCTACCCTCTGGATCGCACGCCACACGGCTCAGCGACATGCCCTTCAGTCGCTCCTTGCCATATTCGGTCCTATCGAACCGATTCCTGTCGACTTCGCGTGGGATATCCCGTCGTACTTAGGCAATCAATCTCCTTCCGAAGTTCGACAGGAGCTTTTTTCCTGCGCCAGGGAAATGGCGGTGACTCGGGATTCCATGCTTCGCCAGATCAAGCTTTGGAAGGAGAGAAGTACCAACTGGCTTCCCAGCCACCCACCTCCCGATGGCAGCGTCGAATGGTCTTTGGAGAGATGGGCGCAGGACTGGGAAGCGATCTGGAAGGATCAGCCAGAAGCGGTGCGGTGGTGCAATCTACTGGGACGGCGTGCCACTTTGGCCTTCCAGTTGACCGCTCACCCTCGCATCGCCATGCACCTCGCTCCATCCCCGGAGGCCTTTCGCCTCCATGCCCTACGATGCGCCCAGGTGGTGGAACGCTTTCGTTCCTGCCTTCCTTTTGGGATGGCGATGCAGCACCACCTGGAGCGGTCCGCTCAGAGAATGGCTCAATGCATCCTCGATTCCACTGATCCCGCAGCCGACCCCATCTTGCAGAAGCACTCGTCGCACCTCCGCTCGCTGATCGACCAGATCGAAAAGCGACTGGGCCCGGCCATGCATCCCTGGCCCATCGCCAATCGAGTTCGTGTCAGCCACTGGCTGACGGCTCTTCCGGACGATGGCCCACCCCAGAAACTCCTCCAAAAAGCCGACTGGATGCTTCGCTATCTCCCCCCACTCTGGCAAACAGCTTTAGGCGATATCTGCGGGATGATTCTGCAGGTCGAAACCTGCGCATCCCTGCCATCCGAATGAATCGACGGCCGCCGTTTGAATCAGGGGGCCGAGCTGGAATGGATGGCCACAAGCAGCACGCCCCCGGCTACCATGGCGATCCCGAGCCATTGGTGCCACTGCGGTCGCTCTCCAAGCAGCGCGAAGGCAAAAAGCACCACGCCAACAACACTCAGCTTGTCCACCGGCGCCACCAGGGATGCGTCACCCAACTGGAGCGCGCGAAAGTAGCAGACCCACGATGCACCCGTCGCTAGCGCAGAAAGGAACAGAAAGAGCAGCGAGCGGCTAGGCAACTGCCATGGGGGAATCCACTTGCCGGTGAAGACTACCAGGGGAATCAGGACCAAAGCCACCACAATCGTTCGAATCAGGGTGGCCAGGTCCGAATCGATGTGGCGAACTCCCACCTTCGCCAGGATGGCGGTCATCGACGCAAAGATCGCCGACAAAATAGCCCAGACCAGCCAGCTTCCATCGTGCGACATGGGCTGGTCCTCTCCCTCGGAACGATCTCACGCGATTTGCAAAGGAATCTTCCCGTCAGCCAACCAGATCCCTCAACACAGCAACCCAAGGCGATGATTTCCATCAAGATCAAACCGCAATGATGGTACTGCCAAAGCCGTCGGCGATCGGAACATGTCGCAGTCCATTGGCTTTGCAGAACTCCTGCACCGCCACACGCGCGCCCTTGTACTCCGGATTGGTGTAATCATGGATGAAGATAAACCCACCTGGGTTGATCCGAGGCACAAAGTAATTCAGACCGGCAAGCGTCGGTTCGTAGAGATCTGGATCCAAACTGACGAAGGCAAATTTTGCATCCACACCTTTGGCGCTCTCGGGGAAGTAGCCCTGCTTGACGATCGCTTGCTCCCGATGTTTCAGCTTGCTTAGCACCAACTCCACGCTGGTCGATTGAAACCCCGGCTTTCCTGCAGAGAAACTCTTCTGCCGCTCCGTCTGCTGATCCTTCTCAGAGAACCCTTCAAAGGTATCAAAAAGATAAAACTTGCGATCCGGGAAGAGCACATTGATGTAACGTGCGAAATCGCCACGGTAGACTCCCAGTTCCGCGACATCGCCAGGCACATGGTTCTCGTAGATTTCGTCTCGCAGATACTGAAGCGTTCCTACTCGAAACAGATCCATCTTTTCCCTGAGCTTCGCATCACGCAGAATTGGAAGATTCTTCGGGAATGAAGCCAACGCCATCCCTCGGCCCAGCAGGAATGGTTGGATCGCATTCGCAAGCAATCCACGAATCAAGTTTCCCATGAACGAACAACTCCCCATTGAGACTGAACGATCGCTCCCAAGCAGCCAGAGGGACTCCGGGTAGACAGCATCCCCTCCGGCGATCCAGTGGTTGCCAGGAACAGCGGCTCGTCTTCTTCACCCAACGCCATCAGCCCCAAAGCCGCGCCACCGAAACGGCCTTCTGCCTTACTAGTTTTCAAGTTTAGTAGCTCATTTTAAAAACGGCAGTGCAATCAAAGATTTCCCTCCAAAAAGGAAGCCCTTACGGCGGAAAAACAGGATGCCCGGAAGATGGAATGTAGGTTTCTCCTCTAATCCCGGGAAATGACCGGCCAATCCCTTCATCTTCGGGGGCCCATCAGCACGGGTCATCCATCTGTTCCAGCAAACGGATCCAGGGACCTACAAAGTGGCCGTTGTCATGGAACGTTCTGCCGCTGACCAAATTGCCATCGATCACGCAGGGCGCATCGACGTAGATGCCTCCGCATACTTCCAGGTCGAACCGACACTTGGCCACGGTCGCCATTCGTCTGCCACGCACGCAGTCGGCGCGAGCAGGAATTTCTACACCATGACAAACGCTTCCGATCGGCCTTTCCTGTTCAAAGAAGTACCGGGTCATGGCGATCAGGTGCGGGTCATCGCGAATGTACTCCGGAGCCCTGCCTCCAGAGAAAAAGATCCCCGCATACCGGGTTGGGTCGACCTCCTCGAATGCCATTTCCGCCTCGATCGTATACCCTTCCCACTCCTTAGTGATCGTCCATCCTGGTTTGACTTCATGAAGCACCATCTGAAACCGTCGCTTCTGCGGCCCAGCCACCACCGGCCTCATACCGGCCTCGATCAATCGATAATACGGGTACATCGTATCGAGCGTTTCGGTGGCATCGCCGACGATGATCAAGACCTGCTTCATGCCGATGCTCCCTGGTGCCAGCGACTCTCTTTTCCCTAAACCGATTCGCCACGCTCAACCTTCCAGTCGTTCAGGCACCTGCTCCAAAAGTTCACTGAGCACCTGGTCGGTGGTACGCCCCTCAGCGACCGCTTCGTAGTCGAGGACCACTCGGTGCCGGAGCGCTGGTAGATAGACGCGGCGGATGTCTTCAAAACTGACATTGTAGCGAGCATCCAGGAGAGCCCGAACCTTGGCCGCCAGCGCGATCGACTGGGCACCGCGTGGACTGGAACCCCACCGCAATGATCGATTGGTCGCTTCCACCGCATGCTGGCCATCAGGATGGGTCGCCAGGACCAGGCGAGCGATGTAATCCTGCAGATTGGGAGCCAGCACCACCTGACGAATCAGTTGCTGCCACTGCAGAATCTCCTCCCCATCCATCACCTTCTCCGGCACCACCTTCACGCCACGCGTGGTCCGGTCGATGATCGCGTTGAGTTCCTCACGAGTCGAATACCCCACCACCAGCTTGAAAAGGAATCGATCCAGCTGAGCTTCTGGAAGTGGATAGGTACCTTCTTGTTCGATCGGATTCTGCGTCGCCAGAACAAAAAACGGTTTCTTCAGTTCATACCGCGTTCCGGCAGCGGTCACCGAACCTTCCTGCATCGTTTCCAGGAGGGCCGACTGGGTCTTTGGAGTCGCGCGGTTAATTTCGTCAGCTAGGCAAATCTGCGTGAAGATCGGTCCCTTCTGAAACTGGAAGCTGCGACGCCCCTCCGGCGTCTCGACGATCATGTTGGTTCCGAGAATGTCGGAAGGCATCAGATCGGGTGTGAACTGGATGCGATTGAAATCCAGCGACAAGGTTTCCGACAGCGTCTTGATCAGGAGTGTCTTGCCCAGCCCTGGGACCCCTTCTAGCAGGCAGTGCCCACCGACGAAGATCGCCGTCAACACCCCTTGGACGATCTCCTCATGACCGACAATCACCTTCCCGATTTCCTCCCGCAGTCTGCGATACCGCTGGCGAAACTGTTCGGCTTGCTGCTGCAACATTTGGGGATCGGTCTGGCTCATCTTCTTTTGTTCCTTAGAACCACTCGGCTGACCCTAGAGGGGCGTCATCATGCGAGTTACGGATTGGGAGGAGGATTCTTCTTCTGGGCATCGCGTTTGGCCTGCAGCAATCGGGAAGTATAGCTGGTCTCTTCCTTGGCCTCGGCCATTCCCGAAGAAGCTGCAGGTGAGCCGGATCCAGGCTGTGTGGTCGGCTTGGCGGAAGAATCGAGCGATTCAAACGACCGAATGGCAGCCGCCGCTTCGCTAGGGGATGTGGTCTGCGTGGAATCGCCATCCCGATCGGACGGGCCATCTTCGATCCCGCCGGTTCGCCGAGCCAGTTCTCCGCTGACCTCGGACTTCTGCTTTCGGAGGCGATCGAGTCGTTCGTCGGGCACGACGGCATGACGTTCTGCTTTCCGCTTGGCCAGCCACCGGAGCCACGCGCTGGGGTCGATCGCCACGCGGCGGACCAGAACGTCGGTGAAAAAGAGCACCGATCCCAGCAGCACCGCCCAGGGCCAAACATCCTGCAAAGAAATCGCTGGCGGCACCCCTTCGCGGTAGCTGTCCCAACTCAGCAGCTCCTTCAGCGACATCGACTCCAGTGGTTCCGTCACCATGCCGGCCTGGCCCCCGGAGGCTTTGAGGGAGGCCATCTGGGTCAGCAATCCCAAATTCGCCTGGCGCACCCGATACTCGTCGGAAAAAGGGACATTGACCCCCGTGATCAACGGTGCACGCCCCGGGCCTGGGATGACACTCAGCAGGTAGCTGCCCGATTGGCTGGCTTCAAAATCGCCGACATATCGGCCAGGAGCCGACTGCGCCATCCGGATGGTGAAGGGCTTCAGATCGGGCCCAACGCCTGCAGCCGACAGATCAAGAAAATTCAAGAAGCGATCTTCCTGATCCAGGGCGCTGACCACCAACTGCACTCGACCATCTCGCACCTGGGTAGCGATTTGGAATTTGCCGTCATCCTGGGTAGGCCGCATCGTCCACCGGACCAGTTGACTGAAGAACTGATCGAACTGCGGCCAGGTGGCCCACTGAGCTGCCCAGCGCTGACCAGCGTCGGTCGTGAAGGCCGCTGTGCGCCCCAGTCCATACGTCCAGGTCGCAAGCAGCGTCGCATTCTCTGGCTCGGCAGGCATCGGCGAGCGAATCGGGACTTCCACCAGTGGGCTTTCTTTCAGCTGCGTCAACACAAATCCGCGCACGGGGGGCAGCTGCTGTGGCAGTCCCGCCAGGATCTCATGTCGAAACAGCATCTGAGGGGCGACACCCCCTTCGGGTTCGTAGACAAGGGGCCGAGCGACACGGCGGGCTTCACGAACGAAGATCTGTGGCAGGGCGTTGGGATTGGTGACGACGTAGTAGTTGCCTCCCGTCGTGTTGGCGATCCGTTGCAGCTCTTGATGACCTGCTGGACCATGCGCCCCAACGGCGACTGTCGACACCTTGATCGACTGCTTGACAAAGCCATCCAGCACTCCGCCCGAAGCTGGTGACGGGTCGCCATCGCTGATGACGATCATGTGCTTGGTCGCAGCGGGGGTATTGGTGAGCCCTGCCAGCGCCAGGCGCATCGACGGATCGAAATCAGGCATATCGCCAGGAGTCATCCGCGTCATCCGCGATCGCATCACCGACCGATTCGGGCCCACCTTCAGCATTCCGTTGCGATTGCCCCACATCCACTTCTCCGACCCCTGGTACTCGATCACCCCGCAATAATCGAGCGGCCCTAGGACATCGAGGGCGGCTTTTCCGATCATCTTCTGCCAGAAGTTGCCCTGCGCGATCTCCGAAGCGTGCATCACCATCGCCAGCGCGCCAACCGCTTCCATCTTGCTGTTCTTGATCTGGAAGTCGACCGGCATCGCCTCCTCCAGCTTGGTATTGCTCCAGCCACCAGCTCCAAACGCCTCAGGCCCACCAAGCATCAGCAATCCACCGCCGAACTGCTGGGTATTGCGCACCATCAATTCGATCTGCTCGTCGGAGATCGTCGTCAATTCGGTCGCTGCTTCGCCGCTGGTCCTAGGAACCCCTGCGAGGATCACGGAGTCGAAGGCCTGCAGTTCGATCAGGCTGGAAAAGAGAGCGGTCGGGTCGCGCACCTCCACCTCGATCTCGCTGCGTCGAAGAGCATCCACCAGCAATTGGAATTCGCCTCGCCGCCCCGCATCTTCGATCAACAGCACACGGCCTTTGCCGCGCGCATACGAAAAGGCGGTGGCCTGATTGTTCTGCGCCAGCGCATCCTGCGAAGCTTCCGACGGGATGAACTGCGCTTCGTAGGTGTAGCCCGATGCATACTCGACTCGATGCGGCACCGGAAAGACACTCAAGGGCCGATCCAGCGAGACTTCCTCCTCCGCCAGCAGTTCGGCCTGATTGCCCATCCTTCGCGTCACCCGAAGAACACCACGCGTTGGCGGGGCAGCGGGATCCTGGCTGTAACGCTGAAGCACCACTTTGGCATCGACCATCTGGCCCTGCTGCACCTGAGCCGGCACGTCGATCTTTTCGACCAGAACCTCCGACTGAGAATCAAGCCGGATGGGGACGATGTCGATGCCAATCCCTTCGTCCGCCAAGCTTTGCGCCACCGGGGCGGCAGCTCCCAGCGTCTCATTGCCATCGGTGAGCACGACGATCCGACGCGAAGCTCCCTCTGGAAAACTAGCTTTGGCCAGCTTCAAGGCCCCTTCCAGATTGGTGGCGTCGGTCTTCCCCAAGTAGCTTTCGGGCATCCGGATTGGAGGAAGATCATCGTCCAGTGGAGGAAACTCCACCGCCGCCTCCCGACCAAATAGGATCAACCCCGCGCGGTCCTGACGGGCCGCACGACGGTGAGCGTTGGCATTCTCGATCGCAAATTGAAGCATCAGCTGTCGCTTGGGAGCCGGGATGCTATCCGACTGATCCAGCAGGTAAAGGACCGTCATCTTCTGACTGGTCCATACCCACTGGACTCCCGCAAGCGCCGCGACGATCAGAAGCAGGACCAACGAACGGAGAAGAAGTGCCAGCCACCGGCGCACCGGCCCTAGACCCGCTAGCGACTGGCGGCTGACCCAGTAGATCCAGGGCAAAAGCACCAGCAGCAACAGCAGGTACTCGGGTCTCTCGAAGGCAAACCGCCCGCCGACCATCGATCCCCCTTCCACCACCAGCAACTCACCAACTCCGGCAGGTCGCAAGCTTCCGATCCTCTGAGTCAACCTACTTTAGCGATCCCAGATACTCGATCACATCGAGGAACTCCGATGGTGCAATCGTCGCCCCCAAATTCTCCGGCATGCTGCTCTGCATCGCCACCTTCCGCTCCTCGATCTCCTCCTTGGCGATCGTCTCCCGCTTCCCTTCGGGCAGCAGCAGCAGAATCGTCGTGTCGGTCTCCTCTCCGATGAAGCCTGTATGCACTTTCCCATCAGCGGTGAGGATGATCTCAGTCAGATACTTTTTGTCCATCTTGGCATTCGGATCGACAATCGATTCGATGAGATCGTAGCGGGTCAGCCGCCTTCCGACATCCGTCAGCTCGGGACCAAACGCATAGCCCTTGTCGCCGACCTTATGGCAACTGGCGCACACCCGCGCGAATACCGCCTTCCCGTTGTCCTTGTTCCCTGCAAGCCCGGAGAGCGCCGAGTAGGCTCGCACCTTGGCCACCTCGCCACTTTCAGGATTTAGCAGAGTGACCAGGTGCCTTTGAGCGGCCAGACCGGGACGCGAGGAGGCAAGGTAGCGATCGACTGCCTTCATCCCCTCGACCGGTGCGTCCGCCAGCTTGCCTTGCTCCAGCAGAGGCGACCAAGCCGACTCGGTCGCCCCAATCGCATGTTCGACCACATAACCCAGCCATTTATCCATCGGCTTGGCAGCGATCTCCAGCAGCATCCGAACCGACTCTTCGTTTGGAAAGAAACTCAGAGCCCGCGCCGCTTCAGCACGCACCCTCGGTTCCGGGTCGTTCGATGCCGTGCGTAGCATCTCGAAAAGCTCCTTCTCCGGGATCAGACGCTGCAGATCCGATGCGACGCGGACGGCGGCCGAACGCGCCTCCTTGGAACTGCCGTTGAGGACTGCGTCCAGCAATGCGGAATCGACCACATGGTGACGCTGCAGGATCCAGAGCGCTTCGGTTCGGAGTCGATCGGCCTGAGGATCCTCACTGCGAATCGTTGGCAACCAACGACTCACCGCCTCCACCACTTGGTCAGTCGGTCGCGCCGCCAGCGCATTGCGTACGCGATACCGCGTCCTCGGCTCCGGCTCCCGCAACTGCTCCAGCAACTCCACCTCGCTCTTGCCAGCCTGCGTCGCAGGAGCCACCAGAGGGCGATCCTTGGCGACCAGGCGATACACCCTGCCTCGCTGGTGATCCCGATTGGGATCGCGCTGCGAATACTGCATGTGGCCGATCAGTGCATTGCACCAATCACCAAACCATAGCGCCCCGTCGGGACCAATCTGCGGATCGGCCGGCCGGAAGTTCTTGTCGCTGCTGCGAATCAAATCATCCGGCTTTCCATCGGCGCGCATCAGCCGCTGCCCAGCCATGCCGGCGCCATCGTCGCCGAAACGGAACCTTGGAAAACCGTTCATGTTGATCACGCAGGCATAGGTGAAATCCCCTTGATAGCCATCGGGAAAATGCCTCGAGATCAAGAACTCGTTGCCGATCACAGGACGCATTCCCTGATTGTCGAAGATCGGGTCGAGACCTCGACGAGGCCCGATCTGTGCGCCGCTGAGCGCCGTCGCCCAGTGCTGCTGAGCCGTAGTGCCGTCGCCGACGATCCCCTGGCCCCACGGGTCATAGACCATGCACCAGGGATTGCCATACCCAGGGGTGGTGAAGCGTCGCAGCTCCAGCGTGACCGGGTCAAGCTCAAACGCACCCGCCGCTCCCTGCCATCGCTTTGGTCCCCACGGCGTCTCGACCGTGGTGCTCATCGCCACCCCTTCCAGCATCGTCAGCAACCCACCATGGCTATTCTCGAAGGCTCCAATCGTGTGGTGGGTATCGTCGGTCCCCCATCCATCCAAAAGATGCACTACCTGGTCGGCCACATCGTCTCCGTCGGTGTCTTTCAGCCAGATCAAGCGAGGCTGGTCGACCACCAGCACCCCGCCTCGGTAGAACTCAAAGCCGGTTGGGCAATGCAACTTGTCATAAAACACCTTGCACCGGTCTGCCTGCCCGTCGCCATCCTCATCTTCGAAAATCAGCAGTCGATCATCGGGCTTGGCGTCCCCAGGTCGCCACAGCGGGTAGGTCGGCATGCAGGCAACCCACAGCCGCCCACGGTCGTCAAAGTTCAGCTGCACCGGCTTGGCCAGCTCTGGGAATCGACGCTCATCCGCGAATAGTTGGACCTGCAGGTCCTCCGGTACCTCCATCGCGGCAACCGACTCCTCGGGGCTCAAATACCGCAACTCCTCCGGCTCGCTGTAGTCCTGCTGAGGATTTCCGAAACGGGTCTCAGGCACCACCAGGTCGCCCGTCTGGGAGTCATCGGGCTGATCAGGAACCGGCTTGCCGGCCGCTAGGTCCCAGAGATACTTGTCGCGGGTCTGAGCCATCGCTCGAATCTTCAGATACTCTCTCGGAAATGTCTCGTGGTCCCACGTCCGCCGGCCACCATAGACATACCAGCCATTGAGCATCCGGTAATCCTGCAGGTGGATCCAACTTTTATCGTTGACCACGCTGCGAATCCGCTCGAGTCGCGCTGCATCTAGGCCGACCCCCGCGGCTCGATCGCGCCCCAGAATTTGTGGCAGAGCAATCTTAGCCAGCAGTGCATCCCCCGCTGCGTCCAACTGAAAGCCCTGGATCGTAAACTGACACCCAGGCTCTGCCGCAAAGGCCTCCTGCGTCGGCTGGAACAGTTCGACCACCGGAATCGACAGCTGCTTGCCCACCTCGCGCACCGCCTGAGCGTACTGCGCCAACCGCTCGTTGACCGCTCGCCCATCGACTTGCAGAGGATCCCCAGTCTCCTCAAATGCGATCGGGGTGAAGAGAAGGAAACGAGGCGCCGATCCTTCGTCGTCGCGTGGGTAAGTCTTCTTGTAGCGTTCGATCATCGCCACGTAGGCATTCTGAAACGCATCGACTCCCGCAGCTCCTGCGTACGATTCATTAAAACCAAAGAAACAGAAAAAAGTATCAGCACCGAATGCATCGAGCGGATCATCTAGTCGCGAGTAGTTGGCCGATCGCTGCTGGACTGCGACCTCTTCCGCCGGTCGCCCGAAATTTCGAATCACCAGCTGCATCTCAGGAGCTGCGGCATGGAGCCCCGCTTCCAAATGACCAAAGAGATTCTGCCGCTCAGCCAACGAACCGCCCAGAAACGCGATCCGCTCCCCACGAATCATCGGCCATGGAAGAGCAGGGGAGGGTAAGGCTTCTTTTCTTGCGCGAAGCGGCCGCTTCAAATACTGCTTCCCCGGTACCTCCTCGTCAGCAGCCAGAGTCCAGCCAGCGATCCCAGGCAACGAAAGAGCCAGCAAGCCAAGACAGATGGGGAAGAACATGGGGAAGCAATTCCGCTTCCCATGCTGCCTTGCAGCAAAAAAAAATGGGGATGGCATAAGCAACCTTCATTGGAGTGACAGCGAATCGAGTCGGCGCATCTTCCCGGCCCCTAGGCCGGCTTCCTCGCCCGATCAACGCTACGATTCTACTCCAAGCCACTCCACGGGTGCGAATCCGAATCGATCCGAATCGCTTCTTGTCGAGCAGCGAAACGCGAACATCGACCGCCACCGGTTTCCCTCGAAATCGACTCGATCCTCCAACCCCCCCACAGCTGGTTCGCCCTCCAGACAGAAACCTTTCTAGCTGGCTAGGGCTGGTCCTTCGACGGCAGGGCAGGTTGCGCCGTTGGCTTCTCCACACCGCTTTCCCTATCCCCCAGCTCGCTCTTGGATCGTCTGACGCAGTCGCAGCAGTTCATGGATATCGATCGACTCAGGTTGCTGATCGATCACCCATTGCAGATCCTCAAGCGCCTCCTGGTATCGACCATTTTGCCCCCGCAGCACAGCGCGCTGAAGCCTCATGGCGACGTCGTCGGAAGAAAGAGACACCATGGCGTCCAAGTACCTCAGGGCGGTCTGGGAATCTCCCTTGCGTTCCGCCGATCCGATCAGATTGCGAAGCATTCGCTGCAGAATCTGACGGTTGGAAAAGGTGGGCAGATCCTCCGGCAGGAATCGCTGACCAGTCGTTTCAACAAAGCGTTTTTGCAGCTGCTTGTCGTCGATCCACTCCCCCGACTCAAAGGGATCAATCCACGGCCCCTCGAGAGGATTTGCCGAGGCCAAGCGGACCAAAAAGTGCCCTGGCATCCCGACCCCTTCCACGTCCATTCCACAGCGACGCGCCAGATCGATCACCAGGACCGACAGAGCGATCGGCATCCCCTCCCGATCTTCGATGACTCGATGCATCTGATTGTTGGCGGTGTGGTAGTATTCTTGGCGACTTCCGTGAAAGCCATTCTCTTCGAAGAGATACTTCAGCAGAAGATCCATCTTCTGCTTCTCGCTGGACCCCTCGGGAAATCGATCGAGTAGCTCTTCCGCCATTTTCTCTAATTGGTTCACGTAGCGATCCACCTCCACAGCTGGATCGTCGATGGCCCCTAGCGTCAAAGCTGCCTCCATCAAACGCTCGGGTGGATCCAGACTCTGGACCATCGACTCCCAACGCCGAAATGCAGGAAGCGATTCGATCGCTGCAGCCGCTTGCCGCATCTGCTTTGCCCGCTCCTCCAACGATGCAGCCGTCGAAAGAATCGCGTCGACGGAAGCAGCAGATCCCTCCGCCAAAGCGTTCCAGGCATCTCCTTCCATCCGAATCGGTTCGCCATCGACACGCCTCCACCGCTCAATCGCCTCCAGCTGTCGGGAGTCGAGCGGCTTCTCGGAGAGGTCTTTACCGACCTGAAATCCTTGAAACTGAGCGACGGTGTCGCGGAACTTCGCTAGACCGACTTGCTGCCGCCCCTCGGAGGGTGTCAGTTGGCCACTGGCCACCTCCTGTCCATTGACGTAACAGAGAAACCGCTCCTTCTCCACATGGACACGGAGCTGATTCCACTGCCCGGGTCGGTAGTGGGGTGAAGCAACATCCGAAAGGACCTGCCAGGAATAGATGGAGGGGCCTTGAAAATCGGTCAGTCGCAATCGACCTCCGCTGGGGTAGAAACCAAAGTGCCGCTCCTGGCCGTCGCTTTGAAACACCAATCCCGCTGCACCTCGCTCATCGTCCAATCGGACACGAACCACGACATCGTACGGCGGTTCGGGAGGCAACTGGGTCGCCAAACAAATCGCTCGGCCTCCAAATCCATTTCCGGTTCCCCTAGCGACCAACCTCCCCGACTGTTCTGTCCAAGTCGCTCCAAATCGCGTCTCCCATCGCTCTGCATCGAGCGCACCCCAACGTAACCATCGGTCCCAGGTGATCGGGTTGGGGCGATCGATCAGCTTTTGCAGTTGGTCGATCGGGATCGCAAATCCCAGGTTGTCATCGACGGCCGATTTCATGTTCACGATGCCATGCACGTGGCCATCCAGATCGACCAGTGGACCACCACTATTGCCCGGCTCAATCGGCATCGCCAACTGGATCAACGACTGTCCTTCCACTTCGCGAAGAGCCGAAACAATCCCCCGAACGACGCTGTACTCCAGCCCCAGAGGATTCCCGAAGGCAAGCACATCGGATCCTTGCTGGAGATCGTTCCGCAGATTCAGGGGAAGCGCTGGGAATGGGGTCGAATCCTGGGCCACGCGAACCAGCGCCAGATCTGCCTTTCGATCGAACGCCTCGATCCCTTCCACCTTCAGCACGCGCCCCTTACCCCACTCCACCTGGATGGAACGACCTTCGCCGATCACATGAAAATTGGTGGCGATCAGTCCCTTGGCATCGACGAAGAACCCGGTCCCAATCCCCACCTGGCGCCCGTCTCGGTCATCGACTCGAATCGCCACCAGAGACGCACGGACTCGGGAAACCAGAGTCTCCAGCTGCGCAGTGGGAGCTGCACGGGATTCGGGGGAAATGCTGATTGCCGACTGCGGTCGATTGGTCTGGTCAGACTCTTGGGTCACTGTCGTCGATTCCTGAGCCAGGCAACGAGAGGAGAGGAGACTGGGCATCCAGCCGATGCGGAGACAACCGACGAAAAGGAATGAGATAACCAACCCGATGCCAAGGCTTGAAAAGGGGCGAAATGGCGTCATGGCAGGATCCTCTTCGATGTTGCATTTGTCGCTCGATTGCATCAATCTAACACGGCAGATGGCGAGCGAATACATCCGAATACCAGAGCTGGTGATCTGGCCTCGATGGTGATCTGGCCTGCATCTGGCACTGCTGCCTGAAAGCTCCAGTGGACATCCAGCAGAGTCCCTCCGCTCGCCGAGAAAGAACCACTCCATGGAACGTCGCTGGAAGACCCATCTGTTCGAATGCAGCACCGACCGGAGGCAGGAGCTAGCCGAACTGCTGGTGGTGGAAGGTGACTCGGCCGCGCGTGCCGTACTTGCGGTGCGCGATCCAGTGCACCAATCGGTGATGGCGATGCAGGGCAAACCTCGCAACGCCTACAAGTGTTCCGAGCAGCAGGTACGAAGTCATCCATTGCTTTCGCAACTGTTGGTGGCGATTGCGGGAACTGTGGATTCCGCCCCGCCTCCCGCTCACTCTGCCCTGCAATACCGTCGTGTCGTCCTTCTGATGGATCCCGATGCCGACGGAGTCCATGCCGGCATGCTGCTTTTGCTCTTCTTTCATCGGATGATTCCAGCACTGCTGCAGGGAGATCGCCTGGAAGTGGCCATCCCACCGATCCTCTACTGGGAAGAGGAGGGGACTTGGACCGGGTTCTGTTCCAACGAGCAGCATGCGGATGAAGTGAAGCGAAGGAGTGAGGCGGGTCTACCCGTTCCGCCACGAACACCGGTGCGCGGCTTGGCTTCGTTGCCGCGAGCCCTGTTGCTGGACTCATGCGTCGCGAAGGCGACTCGGCAATCCCGCTCTTTGTCCTCAGCCGATGCCGCTGCCGCGATGCGTTTGCTGGTCCCAAAAATCGAATCGGTCGATTGAGCCAATGAGTCGCTTAGGATGCGAGGGAGCGGGAGACATCCGTTCGATAGGCCATCAATGCCGGAAGCAGGCCAGCGAGGATGCCGATGACGACCAACCCTGGAATGATGAACGGCTCAGCTACCGAATTCATGCTCCAGAATCCGACGCGTATCCCAGTTCTCGCTTCGACGACTGGGCTCGCGGCGGCAGCGATGGCATGGCCGATCGTCCAACCCAGCAATCCCCCACCCACCGAAATCAAAAGAGCTTCGGCAAGGATCACCAGAAGCACGGTGTTGCGACCAGCCCCCAGCGCCCGCATCACGGCGATGTCGCGAGTCCGTTCCTGCATGGAGTTGTAGATGCTCACCAGAATGCTGATGGCGCTCACCAGACAGACCAGCACCGTCAGAGCCAGAAG
>JBJSWM010000492.1:0-1538 GCA_046085865.1 Pirellulaceae bacterium | reverse complement strand
TTAAAATCCCAAACCGGCCAACGTTCCCACCGAACGTAGGCCGGTTTTTTTTATGGTCCGACGGGGCTGATCCCCTGTAGATAGGTGGGTCTGCATGAACCACCAAGCGGCGAACCATCCGGCGATGGGAATGGGTGACGTCGAACGGGATGGGTCGACCGACTGGACTTTCGATGGCGAACGATTTCGAAGAGCTTACAACCAGAGATCGACAAAGAAATTCGTGATCCGCTCCATCACCTGCAGTGGATCTCCCAGAACCATGTTGGCCAGCAACGCCCACATCAGTCCCAGCACAGCAACGATCGCGTAGAGAAATCTTTTCAGCGATAACACTTTGGATACAGCAGCAACCGCCATCGCGTCACCATTCTCCGAAGGCAAGCCTCCTTCGGTAGGTTCGGCAGCGGTTGCAGGTAAAGCCCATTGCATCGCCAGTCGCGGAGCGGCGAGGGCTAGCCACAAAGTTCCTGCGATACCGACGACGATCAGACCGATGAGCACCCCCCAAATCGCGCTTTGGATGGGACCTGGGTCGATGAATCCGTCGAGCAGATTCTGGAGCACAGCAACCGCCGCGCAAAGAAAGACCTGCAAAGCGACTAGGCCAATCAGTCCTTTAGCAGCCGAATTGGCGACAGGCCCGTTTTCCATCTTCATGGTGTCCCACCTCAAGAAAAGTTGTTTGTTCGGCTCTGCAACCCAACACGAAACCTCGGCACGTTCGAGCGGAAAAGTCTTTATCGAACTCCAATTCCGTCGGCGGTTGCCCAGTAACCGCCTCGAGCATGATCGCATAGCAATTCGCTACCTCGCACCGATTCGTCGACGGCTCCGTCGCAGTAGACCGTTTTCCCACCCACCCAGGTACGAACCGGCCAGCCAGTCAGTGTCTCCCCAGCCCATGGACTCCATTTGCACTTGGCCCACTGCTCTTCGTTTCGGATCGTCTTTTCCTTGCGAGGATCGACCAGCACCAGATCGGCATCGTACCCTTCGGCGATTCGCCCTTTGCCCACCAGTCCCCAAACTCTTGCCGGCGCATCGCACATCCAACTGGCAATCTGCGTGTAGCTGCACCTTCCTTGTGCGGCCTGATTGAGGATCAGCGCCAACACGTTTTCGACCGCCGGCAGGCCACTGGGAGATGCGGGGTAGGGTTGAGCTTTTTCTTCGAGCGTATGGGGGGCGTGATCGGTCGCGATGACCTGGATGTCGCCATCCAAGAGGCCCTGCCAGATCGCCTTCGCATCCTGTTTGGTCTTCAGCGACGGATTCATCTGCACCAGGGTTCCCAGTCGTTGGTAATCGTCGATCGAGAAGAATAGATGGTGCGGGCAGGCTTCGGCGGTGATCCAGGGCTTGGCGGGTGCAAACAGTGGCACCTCATCCCCGGTGCTGACGTGGAGCACATGGAAGCGATGTCGATGCCGGATCGCCAGGTCGATGGCACGTCGCGTCGCGATGATCGCCGCGCGATGGTCCCGGATCCGGCTGTGATCGGCGACCGTTAAATCGCTTCCCAGCGCCGCCTGATT
>JBJSWM010000491.1:0-1264 GCA_046085865.1 Pirellulaceae bacterium | reverse complement strand
TGACTACTGCCGATAGCGATCACCGGCAGGGGATCTTTGGCATCGATTTTGATCAGGGCAAGATCGGTCGAGGGATCAAAATTGAGCAGTTTGGCGGTCGTCTCCGTACCGTCGGCCAAAGTCACCTCGATCTTGGCGACGTCCTGAACGACATGCAGGTTGGTCACCGCATAGCCGCGAGGGTCGATGATCACACCCGTTCCCATGCCATTGACCAACTGAGGACGACCACCGTCGGCAGCTTCCCCCTTGACGGACTTGCTTCCCTGGATGTTAACTACCGAAGCTTCGGCATTTTGAATCGCCTTGACGATCGGAGTTTCGCGAAGCGATCCCTCCGAGCCGGCCGACCGATCGGCCATCCCCAGTGCAAATCCACCGACGATAGAAGCCATCAGGGATAAGCGAACGGGGAGTGAATGTAGCAGGTCGGTCATGCGAAGAGCACTTTGCGCTGGGGCCAACAACGGTTCCGCCGGGCGAACGCCTTTCCCGACCGAGTCCTCCCTAGAATCGGTTCGGCGAGGTCGGCGGCATGACAAGGCATGTCTTCCCCAGCAAGAACATCCCAGATTAACAGCCTGGAAGTCTGGGTAATAAATTCACCTTGCGGAAATTATTCGGCTATGCCGTATCCGTTCCATGAACGTCCGGACTCCCAGCCCACCGCACGCCAGCCAGTACGGAACATTCAAGATCAGGTGCATTGCGATGCCTAGAAGGCCATGACCATCTCCGGTCTTTGCTAGCAGCATATTTCCTTTCGTCAAACCAACCTGTTAAGGCCCTACTGGGATTTGTGTGGATTGCGATCGTTAAACCGTCGCGACTCAAAAATGATTGGTGGCCACAGCATCCAGTCAGCCACCCTCAGGGAGGCTGAGATTTATTTGTGACTCTGCTTCAGGGCGTGGCAGATCGACTCCTTATCCTCCCTCAAGGAGGCTCGCTGCGTAGGAACGACGAAGCAGGGAGGGATGCTTTATCGGTCAGTTGGGTCTGCGTATTCCGCGATGGATTGAACGGAAAGATAAGGCCCATACCTGCTTATTCCTCGCAATGCTCTGACGTTTACGCAACGCTCCCACGTTTAGTCGCATGCTTTGCACCCCAAGGAGATGGTGAGCCCGATCACAATCATTTCAAACCATACAAAACCCCCAAACACCCCATTCTCCCCAAGCATCCCATTCACGCTCGCTAGCTAAAAATTGCTGAAGAATCGGGTTGAATAAGGCCTTCTAAAAATGACTTTCAATTCACG
>JBJSWM010000490.1:0-1747 GCA_046085865.1 Pirellulaceae bacterium | reverse complement strand
CAGCGAATTCCGGTGGTAAAGAGGACGTTCTACTGCTTCAATAAAGAGGGTGGATGCGATTCGCTCTCTCCTTTGCCGGCCATCGCTCCATCTCCTGTTCCACCCTGGATGGAACGATTGTGTTCGAATTCCATGCTTCTTCTTTCTGAAGCAAGCATTTTGTTCTGGGGAGGCCAGAATGTCCGATCAAGGCAGGAAGTACCACGATCGCAATCCACAGCGGGCCCCAGGTCCTTTCTCAGCTCATGAGGTGCGCCAACTCCTGGTTGCCGGACAACTGCATGACAAGGATCTTCTTTGGCCATCCGATAGCGACGAGCCAGTCGAAGTGGGACAGATCGTGGGAGAAATCAGCGAGGATGCTCGCAGAACCGCCAGCCCTCCCGATGTATTCATCAGCCACAGCAGTCGCGACAAGGAAGTGGCGAAGGAACTCGTGGCGGCATTGGAGCGGCAAGGCATCCGCTGCTGGATTGACCACCGCAATTTGACGCCAGGTATCCGATGGGACGGCCAGCTGAAATCGGCCATCGATTCCTGCCGCTCCATGCTGCTGCTGGAGTCGGAGCACTCGAACCTGTCGCCAGAAGTTCAAGCCGAACTGGGAATCGCTCGACAAAGGCGGATTCCGATCGTCCCGGTCAAGCTTGGCACGTTCCAACGAAGCGACCAATTGGAATACCTTCTCCAGGGATTCCAGTGGATCGACGCCTCGGCCCCTCCAGTCAAACGCCACTTCGATCGCATCGCCGAGGGGCTCTTGGCAGCCCTCAATCGCACCCCAATCGCCTCGTTCGATGAGAAAAAAGAGGACAACCAGTACGTCGGGCCCTACCGACTACTCGATCGGATCGGAATCGGTGGCATGGGGGAGGTGTTCCGTGCCGAGCAACGGCAACCCTTCCGACGAATTGTCGCGGTCAAGAGAATCAAGCCCGGGATGGATAGCAAGGAAGTCCTGGCACGATTCGAGTCAGAGCGGCAGGCGCTGGCAAGAATGGACCACCCAAATATCGCGAGGGTCTTCGATGCTGGAAAGGACGATCTGGGCAGACCCTATTTTGTGATGGAGTACGTTCCTGGGAAACCGATCACCCAATTCGCCGATGAAAACAAGCTCAGCATCGAACAGCGACTGCGTCTGTTCCAGGATGTCTGCCTCGCCATCTCTCATGCACACACCAAGGCGGTGATCCATCGCGATATCAAAAGCTCCAATGTTCTGGCCACGATCTCCGATGACCGACTTCAGGTGAAGGTGATCGATTTCGGGATCGCCAAGGCGCTCACCGCCGATCGTCTGACCGACCATAGCAGCGCGACCCAGGCAGGATTTGCGATCGGAACGTTGGAATCGATGAGCCCTGAGCAGGCAGCAGGATCGCTGGACATCGACACCCGTACCGACGTCTATTCCCTTGGTGTTCTGCTCTATGAAATGCTTTGCGGTCAAAAGCCTTTTGACTCCTTGGAATTGGAGCAGGCGGCAGAAGACGAGGCCAGAAGAATCATTCGCGAAGTCGATCCGCCTCGTCCCAGCACCAAGATCACCAGGACCGATGCCACCGGCTCGAAAATCGCTCACGAGCGATCGACGCGTCCGGAATCTCTAGCGAAGACGCTGCGCACGGAACTGGAATGGATCCCGATGAAAGCGATGCGGAAAGAACGCACACGAAGGTACCAGTCGGTCGCTGAACTGGCTTTGGATGTCCAAAACTATCTCGACAATAAGCCGCTGATCGCA
>JBJSWM010000489.1:0-5977 GCA_046085865.1 Pirellulaceae bacterium | reverse complement strand
ATGTGCTGCATCTGACTCGCAATCGCGTGCCTGACAACCTCATCATCCAGCACCTCTACAGCCAGGGGGTGCAACGCCGCATCCAGGTGCAGGAAATCATCCAGCTCCACCAGTTGGGGGTCAGCGAGCCTGTGATTTCGGCGATGCAGCACGCTCCGCTCGCCTCCCAGGTCGTTCATCAGGTTCCCGCAGGCACCACCACCACCATCGTGACTGCTCCGCCCACCTATCCTGGAACCTCCTACCCGGCAGCAACCTACCCTGGTGGCTCGGTCATGGTCCGCGAAACCCTCATGACGCCTCCACCACTTCCCGCCACCAATGCATTACCCCCGCGGCGCGGTTTCTGAACTGGAAGCGCGTGGCCAACGGCGATCGCAAGATCACAGCGGTGCGGGCAGGTCGCGGCGGGAAAACAGAAACAGGGCAATCCCCCAGCAGGCAACTCCCAAGCCGATCAGCGCGGCGGAGAATCCCAGCGGCCCTAGCGAATAGATGCCTGCGTTTTCCACCCAACCGTACCACCAGTCGCCGACTCGCTGGGGTTCCTGAGCCGCCACCTGGACCATCCAGTCGGGCTGATAGGCTGCCAGGAAAGTCCCATGCACCAGCGGCTTGAAGGCCGGCGTCGACTTGGAGAGCAGAAACAGCAAGAACTGCGCGACGTAGACGGCTAGGACCAAACCGATCGTACGCCATCGATACTGATCCCAACTGCTCATCAGTACGCTCAACCCCCACACCGCCAACCCCAGAGCAAAAAGATTCAGGCTGGGGGTGATGTAGAGCGACGGGGAGACAAATTGGCTCAACGGCACATGGACCGTTTTGGCTTCCGACCAGAAATTCGGGATCGAAATGGGCATGCCAGGAATCGGAACCCATCGCTGCGAACTGATCGGAACCTGATTGGTTTCGATTCCGATCGCCAATCCGCACCATGCGATCAGCACCAGACATGCCAGCCCCAGAACGCTGACCATGGCGTGAGCGACCATCACCTGGGTGCGACTGACCGGCTGGGCAAGCAGCATCTCCATGGTGCCTCGGCCCAACTCTCCGCTGACCACATCGGACCCCCGTGCAATGCTCCAAACCAACACGCAAAGAAGCAAGATAGGCTCGTCGAAGGTCAGCCCAACCACCCCTTCGTAGGTGAGGAATTGTTCGAGCGGCACTGGGGCAAATTTTTCCAAGCTGCGGATCTGATCGAGCAGCGGTGCAAAGCCAGCCAGTTCGAACTGGCTGATCGTCCAGATGCGCACCCAAGGAAACAACAGCAGCACCAAGGCGCAAGCACCCCACAGCAGGGACGACTCAATCGCGTATTTCTTGATCAGCTGTCGGAACATGCGTGGTAGATCTCGTAGATGCTGCGTAATCCAACCGGTTCCAGTCGCATTTCCTTCCAGCCGGTCTGCTGCAGCCAGCTGAGATGATCCTCCAGCGATCCGGACAAATCGATCGTCCAGTGTTCCCCTTGCCGATCGACCAATTTCGCGCCATCGGGAAAATTAGCGACCGCCTCAGACAGCCGATCGGCGGGCGGCCTAGCCCGCATGCGATGGACTGCCTTGAGCGTCGCCAGATCGACTTGGTGGACCACCTGTCCAGCGCGGAGAATCGCCGCCTGCTGGCAGACTTCTTCGATTTCGCTGAGCACATGGGAGCAAAGGATCAGCGTTCTTCCTTGCCGATGTTCTTCCTGAATCATCTTCAGGATTTCATGACGGACCGTCGGATCAAGATTCGCCGTCGGCTCATCCAAAATCACCAAAGGTGCCGAACAACTGATGACCGCTGCCAGGGCTAGCTTCTGTCGCATCCCTGTCGACATGAACGCAACGCGCCTCTTCAAGTCCAGGCCCAGCCGATCTGATAACGATCGGGCGCGCGTCAAGCTACCCCCAGGGTGCATCCTCGCAAAGAACTCCAGGCACTCCGCACCACGAAAAGCCCGAAAGAGCTTTGCTTCGGCTGGCAGGTAGGCGACTTGCCGCCGCACGCGAACGCTCTCCAGTTGGCAATCCCAGCCAAAGATCTGGGCGCTTCCCGAGGTGGGCTTCAGATATCCCAACAGCGTCCGCATCAGCGTCGTCTTGCCGGCACCGTTGGGTCCAAGAAGCCCAAAGACTTCTCCTTGCGGCACCTGAAGGCAACACCCATCCAGCGCTCGCAAGGACCCGTACTGTTTGGTGAGTTGGTCGACCGAGACAACCACTTGGCCCATGCTTGCCTCAGACACCCGAGCACCAAAAAAATCGTCAGGGAAGGGGTCGACCTAGAAGCGGTTAGGCGTCTCCGTCGATCGGAGGCAACCCGGATTCCGATCGATCCATGCAGCAATAGAATAGCAGAACGGCTAGCGGCCCGTTTCAGAATTCACGCAGCCAAGTGATCGCAAGGAAGCGATCACTCAACCGTGGCGGAAGCGGAAGTTTCGCGAGCCACCTAGAACTTGGCTCAGGTCGTGGCGACTCGAACCATGGGAACGCTGACCATGTTCAACCACCTGCCTCGCGACGAGGACTCGCGTATCTTTGGATCGGTCGGGGGAGTCTGGAGCCACTCTCTGCGGCGGCTTACGGAACGGAGGCGTCGGTGTTGGTGATCGGCTCCCGATCCATCCAAGACTGATCTCCCGAATGCCAGAAGACGATGTCCCGGTCATCAGGTTTCCAGGTGAAGAACCCCAGTTGTTCGTCGATCACGGTGGGGAAATCGACGACACCCACGTCGGCGCTGCGAAGCAGCACACCCAGTTTCTCCAGTTCTTCAACGTAAAGTTCGAACCGGCGAGCTTCTTCCTGTAGGTCCTGCCGCAGATCTTCCAGCTCGGCCAGATGCATCGAGGATTGCCTCCCCTCATGCCGCCGAATCATTCGGTGCAGGTGCAACCGTCGCTCGGCCAGTTCCCGACACGCCAGTTGAATGTCGGCAACGATCAACCGCAGCAACGGAAGCATCGACCGAGCCTGATCCAGGGTGAAAAGCGTTTTGTGGGAATCGAGTACCGGCACCATGAATGGCACCTCCTTCCACTCCAACCAGCTGAAACCACCCCTGGAAAAATCGCAGAAGCCGGATGCATCGGCGTGCCGCGTAGGCCGATCGATGAGCCAACCAACTCCTGTCTCCTACATTTTCCTCGATTTGGTACGATGGGCAACGCCAAAAACCTTCCCCGGGGGGAACCCCTGCAAAACGCCTCGGTTGGCGACGCAGGAAACCCCTGAAAAATCGATTCGCGAAGAGACCGGCGCGTTCCTCCGGAATCGGGAATTTTCTTTTTTCCCACCACCGATTCTGCGATGCCAACGCTGCGCAGCGGCAATTCGCCGGGCTCACGCTGCCCGAAGGCTTCCTGCAGCCATTGTTCCGCTCAGAAATTCCTCAGCCGCTCGATCCACCCATTCGGATCGAACGGTTTCTTGATGGTCTTGCTGCGCGGCCGCTAGGGACCACTCGGCCAGCCGAGCGATGGTGCGGGGATGACCTGCCGCAAGCTGATGAATCCTTTCGATCGCGGCCACTTCAAACCAGTTCCCATTGGCCCCACAGGTCGCAGCAGCCCAGTCAAAGTAGTCCGCTGTCTGTATCAGACTCCAGGGTTTCAATCGCACCTGCAACAGGCATCGATCCGCCAGTTGCCAACTGTCTTCCTGAAGGAAAGAGGGACCGCTAGCCAGCCAGCCAATCCACCTTCCGGGTAGATGCGCCCAACGCTGCAGTTCCTCGCGCACCTCAAATCGTGCTCGATCGACATCGTCCAGCAAGAAAACGACCGGCGTCCCGTGAGGCGGCGCCGCAGTGACAAGGTCTTCTAGAATTCGCCAGGGTCCTTCTAGATCCTGAGCATCGAGATTCGATAAGTGACTGGCCAGCCCGCACTGAGCGACCAAGCGACTAGCCAGTTGACCGGCGCGCATCCCAGCCAGCGAGCAGCAAGCGACTTTCCAGGGCCGGCCACCCACGAAGCGACGGACCGCCCAGCCAATTCTGCGGAACAAGACCGACTTCCCGATCCCGGAATCGCCCGCCAGCCACCCCAGACCTGAACCTCGCTCGATCAAAAAGCTGATCCGCGCCAGCGACTCGTCCACCGACCCGCCACCGTAGACAAATGGTTCGACTCCACCTCGGACGAAAGGAGTCCCAACTGGCCACTTCAGCTTTGGATTCATCAGGCTCATCGGATACCAGCCTCCCCCGGTGCACCACCAAGCGAAGCCCCTGGTGTTCGGCTCTTCAAGGGAAAGCCTGCACGATGCGCGCCAACCTCCCCTATAGAAAAACTTTCGGCACTTCCACGATCGCAAGCCCACTAAAACCGACCGGAGAGCGAACCCGCCAGGGAGCGATGCATGCTAGCATTGAAGAGATGGATTCCACATGTCTGGACGAAGCACAGCAGACCGATTGAGCCCTGAAGGCGATCGATGGCAGGACGACCCTGTCGCTTTCCAATGGGCGGGGCTCTGCGGATCGACTGAACTGGCGGATCGACAAACCGCCAGGACGTGAGGTTGCAACGCTGCCATCGAAGGAGATCAGCTCGATGAATCGCAAACCGTCGTCGGATGAACCATCTTCGGATCGCGGCGGCCAGCCCGCTGCCCAAGACGCCTCTCAGGCTGGCTCTCAGGCCAGCTGGCTGGCGCCGCGCTTGCGCCTCAAGCAGTGCGAAGAATTTTGCCGGCGGATCGGTATTGGACTGCGATCGGGTGTCGATCTGATGCGATTGCTGGAGATGGAGCGAAAGTTGGGTGGTGGAAAGACGCAGGATGGCATCCAGGGGGTCTACGATCAATTGCGATCGGGGGACACCTTGTCGGGAGCGATGGCGGCTCAGGGAACCCTTTTCCCCCCTCTCCTGATCCAGATGGTCGCTGCTGGTGAGTCGGGTGGCAGCCTCGACCGCGTCTTTCTCTACATGGCCGACCACTACCGCGATACGCGACAGGCACGCAACAACTTCATCCAGCAGATGACCTGGCCCGCGATTCAGTTGCTCCTGGGACTCCTGGTGGTTACCGGGGTCATTCTCCTGCAGGGATTCCTCGGACCAGCCAACCCTCAGGAAGGGATGCAGTTCGATGCCTCGGGCCTGGGCCTTCGTGGTGTCTCGGGAGCCTTGACCTTCTGGGGCTACATCCTGGCCGTGGCCGCAGTGGTGGGATTGATCGTCTGGGGTATCTGGAAGAACTGGTTTGGATGCCAGGAAAAGTTGATGCCCTGGGTGCGAAAGATCCCGGTGATCGGCACCGTCTTCACCACCCTGGCGATGGCGCGCATGTCGATGACCATGTCCCTGCTGCTCAACGCAGGCGTTGACGCGCGGCGCGTCGCCAAGGAGTCGTTTGCCAGCACCGGCAATTCCTACTACCAACGCGGGTCGGCCAACGCCTACAAGGAAATCGCTCGAGGCCAATCCTTCGCTCAAGCCATGCGAGCCGCCGAAACGATTCCCAAGGAGTTCATCGATAGTCTGGAGGTGGGGGAGCTAAGCGGTACGGAAACCGATTCTCTGGAACGCTTGGCATCGGACTATCAAGAGCGATCCAAGGCGGCGATGCAGGCACTCGCCTCCACCGCCAGTTACACGCTGTGGGTTCTGATCGGAATGTTCCTCGCCTTCATGATCATTCGCATGGCGATGCAGTACATCAACCTGCTCAATGAAGCGGTCCGCATTTGATCCCTTGATCGGGCCATCTGGGATTCCTGTGAGTCGCGATCGCTTCACGGTAGCCTTTTGGAACCGATGATCGAAGGTCTCCGGAGCATTTGGACTCTCGCGAAGGCGCGAAGGACGCGACGCAAGAAAAGATGAGATCGCGAGAACCATTTCCATCATTTCTGATTCTCCGTGCCTCCGTGCCTCCGTGCCTCTGTGCCTCTGTGCCTCTGTGAGATCCATTCTTTCATGGAAGTGCGTTGGTCTCTCGCGAAGGCGCGAAGGACACGAAGCAAGAAA
>JBJSWM010000488.1:0-3903 GCA_046085865.1 Pirellulaceae bacterium | reverse complement strand
GGGCCACTGGAGTCCATCGATGGCTGAGTTCCAGGATCATGCGGCCGCTGCTGGGTTTCCAGTCCCAGGGCCCCAGCATGAAACCGGGATGGACGATGGTGCCAAAAAGTCCTCGCTGGATGGCATCGATCATCGCCTGATCCGCGGCTCGTTTGCTGATCACGTAGGCGCAAGGGACCTGCCCATCCCATGGCGTCGTCTCATCGGCCACACTCTTCGGCTTGGGAATCGCCAAGGTATTGACCGTCGAAACCAGTGTCATCGGGATGCCGCGACCCATTGCCGCTTCGGCTGCGGCGATCGTTGAACCGCGATTGAACGCGATCGACTCCTCCATCCGAGTCCACCCCAGATGGATGACCGCGGCCGAGTGGATCAATCCTTCTGCACCCTCCGCAGCGCGGCGCATCGAGGCGGCATCGGTAAGATCGGCGTGTCGGTAATCGATCGGCAGATCGGCTAGGGAGGCAGGAAGCTGTCGATCGCGACCGACGGCGATCACCTGATGCCCCTGAGCGATGGCCAGCCGCGCCAGGTTGTTGCCAAGAAGCCCAGTCGCACCGGTGATCAGGATTCGCATAGCATGTGGACTCCAGGATTCCCGAAGGGCGAACTCTACCAAGAAGTGTTGGATCCCGGTCGATCAGGAACTGGCATCCTCCACATCATCCGCTGCACCGGACGGGTCGCCAGGATCATCCTGATCGCTGGCCACGTGAAGCTCCTGACCTTCTGCAAGGACGATGTCTCCAGGATACAGTTTCTTCTTGCGGCGGGTTTCCACCTGGCCATTGACCAGCACGGCACCTGACTGGATCAGATGCTTGGCCGACCCGCCGGAGGAGACAACTTGCGCCAACTTGAGGAACTGCTCCAGAGTGATCGACTCTTCGGGAGTCGCGGGATCGGAGGGGTCTGGCATGGAGCTTCCTTGGGGTGCGTAGCGGCGAGTCGATCGTCTTTGCCGGCATCGGGGCGTTGGATCATTTCAGTCGCAGGGTGACCATCACCGGATAATGGTCGCTTAGGTCAAGTTCCTCAACGGCGATCGTCGTCCGCTGATTCCAATGGTCTTCATCGGGGCCAGCACCCCGTACCACCACATCCCCTCGCACCTCGGTCGATTCCCAGACCCAGTTGCGACGGTCTGGCTGGTCCTGGACCAGGGACGGGCTTAGCAGGATGCGGTCGTATTGTTTATCGAGCACCAGATGGGTGCGCCGTTTTTCGGGTGGTACCTTCTGATGGGAATCGACCAGGTCGTCCGATTGGGGTTCGGTTCCCCTCCCTGTCAGCAACGCCATTTCCCCGCCAGGCTGCGGCTCACAGCATGGCTCTTCGATGTTCGTATCGCCCAGGAAGATCACATGCTCTCCCTGATCGAGATGGGGCTGAAGCCACGTTCGGGCCAGTCGACTTTGTCGCAACCGGATCGCCGACTCCTCGGGCTTCGCGCGAAAATGGACATTCAGCAGCGTGAAGGTTTCCGTCCTGCCATCGACTTGCCACTGGAACTTGCCGAAGAGATGTTTTGACAGATTGTAGAAGTCCTGACTGTCGAACTGTTCCTTGGTCTGTTCGCGCCTGCTGAATTCCACCAGTCCACCTCGATAGAGGAACGCGACATCCTGTTCGGTGGCGCTGTCGAACCCTTCGATGAACGCGACGCGATACCCCAGTTGATGCCGGTCCTTGAGTTCCTTGGTCAGCTCCAGCAGCACCTTGCGATTCTCCACCTCCTGGACGGCGAGGATGGTCGGCTGCATCTTGGCGATCGCATCGGCCACCCCGGATCGAATCGCCTCCCATCGCTCCTGCGATTGGCTGGACTGTTCCTTCGACAGATCACTAAAGTTATCGCCAGGATATGCGTCGTAGAACCATTCCAAGTTCCAAGTGGCGATCGTCAGGACTTCGGGTCCGGGATCGGCTTGCAAGGATGGCGAGGCGATCGAGAGCAGAGCCGCAATCAGCAGGGCTGGTAGGCGATGGTTTGGTTGGGATTGTCGAGCGAGTTGGGCGATGGCGGTCATGGGGAGGTTCCTGGCGGTTCGGTCGACTTTTTGCGTGCGATCACGCGGTGAAAATGAAGCTGCACTTCTCGATCGACGACGCGCCGCACCCCTTCGGCAAGGCACCTGGGTTCGTTGGTTTGTTGGCCTCGATCGATGATCTCATCCAACCGCGTCCCTGGCTCCACGGAGAACGTCTCCTGATGGATGATCTGATTGCCAGCATCTAGTTCCGGGACGATGAAGTGGCAAGTCGCCCCGAAGGTCAGCATGCGGCTGGCGAAGGCATCGTGGTAGGGCCGCAATCCGGGAAAGCTAGGGAGCAGGCCGTGATGCAGGTTGATGATCCGACCGCCCGCATACTTCCAGCAGGTGTCGGGAGGGAGGACGCGCATGTAGCGAGCCAGGATGACGTAGTCGATGCGGTAGGAATCGAGCAGTTGGACCATTCGCTGGTCGTCGGCGTTGCCATCGGCATCGCCGATCATTTCGAAGGGAACGTCAAACTCGCGAGCCAATTTTTCGCAGCGTCGTCGGTTGCCGATCATGACTCCTGCCTGAGCGCGAATCGCGCCGCTGGCAATCCCCTCCAGCACCGCCCGAGGCGTCGACTCCAGGTAGGTGGTGCAAATCGCCAGCCTGGGAGGGGCCGACGCAGCGTCGCTGCTCCAGACTCGCACTTCCAATCGTTTGCTGCGCCCAATCTCTTCCATCGCCTTGTCGATCGCCGAGTAGGCCTCCGACGGCACATGGGCTCGACACATCATCGCAAAGACCGCCGCTTCGTCGTGGTCGTACATCTGAATCTCTGCGATATTGGCCCCCAGCCCCGTCAGAGCGTGGATGATTGGGTCGGCCAGCCCGACGTTGTCGGGCCCGACGGCGGTCACAACAATTTCCATAGGTGGTGTCTGCACAGAGCGATGGAGGATAAAAACTAGATTGAAATCTAACCACCAGGGGGCTGTTTGCCTACTCCCAAGTCCTCTTCGACGTGGCGTCTGAAGACCTCACTGGACCAGCGACTTGATCTGCGGCGCTTGACGAACGGTAAGGGGCTGGTCCATAGTGTGGACTTGTCGCCGAGCCATCGGGGCGCACCGCGCAGGATACGACCGCAAGGGTTGCCACTCACAAAGTGGCAATGGTCGCTGGTCTTTGTGCAGGAAGTCCCTGAGCCGATGGTGGCATCGGCTTCATCGAAACCATTGCTGAAGGGATCGGTCATGATCAGCGCCGCACCAACCAAACTTCCCAAGACGATCGACGGACGCAGGCCGAAGAAGTCGGAGGTTCCTAAGGGAGAGTGCCTGTGCGATTACTGCACCGCGATCTGCTGCCGTTATTTTGCACTGCCGATCGACACTCCTGAGGAAGCGAAAGACTACGATTTCATCCGCTGGTTTTTGCTGCATGATCGCGCCAGTGTGTTTGTCGATGATGGGGTCTGGTACCTTCTGGTCCACACCAACTGCAAGCATCTGCAAAGCGATTTTCGGTGCGGGATCTACGAGACGCGGCCTCAGATCTGCCGCGATTACACCACCGACCAGTGCGAGTACGACGAAGACACCGTCTACGACATGTATTTTGAGACAGCCGAGCAGGTGGCGGAGTATGCCGAGGCGCGAGTCATCGCGCCCCACACTGAGAACATCCGCAGTCCGGAACCGCCGCTGCTCCCCGTTCTCCGCTAACAAAAAGGTGTCAGGTACCTTTTTTATCTACAAGGCCCTCCCCGCTCGTTCCTCGCGACCCTCCCAAGGGGAGGGTGAGATCTATCGCAAGCCTTGCATCCCAAAGGGAAGGTGACATCTATTTTTTACCCTCCCTCAGGGAGGGTCGCTGAGGAGGAACGCGAAGCGGGGAGGGCTGCCTTATCGGCCCCTTG
>JBJSWM010000487.1:0-9257 GCA_046085865.1 Pirellulaceae bacterium | reverse complement strand
GGCCAACAATTGGCTCTTTCCCGCATTGGGTCCCCCGACCAGAACGATGCGCCCAGCCCCCTGCTTGGGAAGTCGTTGACCAGGTTTGGCGACCCCGGTCGACTTCTTGTTCGCCAGATCGGCCTTCAACTTGGCGATCTTTCCTTTGAGATCCGCCTGCAGCTTGTCAGTCCCTTTGTGCTTGGGAATTTCCCGAAGCATCACCTGCAAGCATTCCAATTCCTCTTCCGGACTCTGCGCGGCGCGATAGTCCGCCTCTGCCTTGTGGTATTGAGCTGTCAGATTGGCTGGCATGATCGCACCACAGGTCCAAAGGGAACGAGAATCGCGTGGATCAACACCAATCCACGCTTGTCCGGTAGTGTTTCATTTCCAATCGCCTTTGACAAGCGTAGTGCAAAACGGAGCGATCGGGCCAACAGTGAACCAGAGGAACTCCGAAATCGCGCTAGCCTTGAAGCAGGCCGCAGGGAATGATCGAGCGATCCACATGCGACCGGTGACGACCGGCCTTGCCCGGAAACCTGATCGCTTCCTAGGACACATCAGCAAGGGGCTGAAGAAGAGCAAACCGCAGGTGGTCCGATCAGGTTCGATCGTCGCTCTTCCCGCTTAGATGCCACAACAAAAATCGCAGTGTTGCTGGCTGGTCCGCAAAAAGTGCCTCCGCCGACTCCACCTCAGAAGCGTTCGGATATTCTGAAACTCCGATGGGCCGCTCAACCTTCCAGCGATGCCGTTCCACACTTTCCCCGGAATCGCTGGATGCTGTCGACAGGTTCTTCCCTTGACCTGCAATGGCCAGATTCTGGCCGCTCGATTGAAATCCATCCATGGATTCATGGTCCCTGCCAGTTGGGGGATCGACAAGATTCAGACGGCAGTCGGAGGCGATGTCGCGCCAACGCGGACCATGCACCCATCGACAGCTGGAGTACGCTGCGACCAACTAGATGGGTTGATCCCGGCCACCCCTTTTTTATCGGTCCATGCCGAGTCGATGTTGCAAGAAATCAGCCTTGATTTTTTTAGCGACGGCAATCACTTCAGATCCCTCCGTCGTGAAATGCGGTCACTACCGGCTCCTGCAACCCGATTCGCCTTGTGAGGGTCGAATCGATGCGATTTTGGTAAACTCTTGGTTCAAGAAGAAAGCACAGACCATATTCGATTCGTAGCGCCTGGAGAGAAGGGAGTCTTCGCGGTGTCTTCCCATAGCGGCATCCTGAATTTTCTGGGATGGGATCGACCTATCCTTCATTCGGCCATCGATTGGCTGGTCGAACATTATCCGCCAGACGGGGGTCGCTGGCGATTGGGTGGCCTCCGCATTCTGTTGCCCAGCGGTTATGCCACGAGGAAGATGCGCGAGCTGTTGGCTGGAAGGGCGGAGAAGGAAGAATGGCTTTTGGAGCCGCCGCACTTGATGACGGTTGGACATTTCCAGGAGAAACTGTATGTCGTCAAGAAACCGATCGCTTCACGCGCCACGCAGATACATGCTTGGCTGAAGGCGCTGCGGGACACCCCAGCCGAACAGCTGGCTTCCGTTTTTCCCGACTGGAATCCCGAAGCGGCTTTCCTTGAGCGAGTGGAGTACGCCCAGATCCTTTTTCGTTTGTACGATGAAATTTCAGAAGACTTGATCGATTTCGGAGTGGTGGCTGGAGAGGTCGAACAACTCGAGGAGCGACGACGCTGGTCCGTGCTGCAGAAGGTCCACGAAAACTACCTACGAACGCTGGATCGCCTGGAGCTTTGGGACAGGCAGGCAGCGCGTCGATTTGCGCTCAAAGAAAAGGAAGTGCGGACCGACCATGACTTGGTGGTCTTGGGAGCGATCGATCTATCGAAGTCGCACCAGGACTTTCTTCAAGCGGTACGGGGGCGTGTTCACGTTCTGATCGCTGCACCAGAAGCGTGGCGGGACGGCTTCGACAGCCTCGGCATCCTCAAATCGGACGTTTGGACCGATTTGAAGCTGACGGTGGATCGATCCATCCTGAGAATCGCCAGTGGCCCCAAGGAGGCAGCGGAAGAAGTCTGCCGTGTTTTGGCGCAGTTGCCAGAAGCGACCAGCACGCAGGACGTGACCTTGGGCGTTCCCGACCTGGAGCTGATCGATCCGATCCATGATCGACTGGATCGAATCGGAGTTCGGACTTGTAGCGCGTTGGGAAGCCCCCTGAAAGCCTCCGACCCATTTCAACTTCTGCAAAAAGTCGCCGCCTATCTACAGCAACGCACCTGGGAATCCTTTGCGGCTCTCGTCCGCCATGCCTCGGTCTTCGACTACCTGACGGCTCAGCGAGGAATTCCACCGAACTTTCTGCAAAGCCTGGATGACTACTACCAGCGCACCTTGGTTTCGCGAGTCGACTTGAAGGAATGGCCTAGGGGCGATGACCCGCGATGTTCCGAACTTGCATCCGTAGCGATCCAAACCGTCCGAGAAGTCGATCGCTGGCTGGATGGCCTGCGATTCGAACGCCTCCCGATCGCTCGTTGGGCCGAACGATTGCGGGGAATGTGGGAGGAACTCGATGAACGGCCAGAGGGATTCAAGGATTCAAAGGATTCGGGTGACTCGGAAGAGACTCAGCGATTGCTGGAGTGCTACCGCGCGCTGGCAAACCTCTGCAGTGAATTGGCTTCGGTGCCGCCACCGCTGCAAGAATCTGTCACCTTGCGCGATGTTCTTCAATGGCTCGAAAAAGAGTCCGAAGGGGAGATGATCAAGCAGCCTCCGGACCCGAGCGCATTGGAAATGCTTAGCTGGCTGGATTTGGTCTGGGATGATGCGGATGTCCTGCTGTTGACTGGATTCCATGACGGGGTCGTGCCCCACGCGATCGCCAGCGACGGATTCCTAACCGACAGCCTTCGCAAGAAGCTGTTTCTACAGCACGATGCCCGACGGTACGCTCGGGACGCTTACTACCTTCAGATCCTGCTCCATGCTCGAAAGCACCTGACGATTCTTTACCATCAGAAGGATCGCGATGGCACCCCTTTGTTACCCAGCCGCTTGCTTCTGGCAGTGCCGCTGGAGGAAATCGCCGAACGAGTCACCACCCTTCTCTCACCACCTCCCGAGTCACCAACTGCTGTTGCGGATCGCTGGATTCCCGATCCAGAGAAAACCCGAATCGACATTCCGCAACCGAAAGTCGATCAGATACACCTTCCTGAATCGATCTCGGTGACCGCCTTTCGAGACTACCTTGCCTGCCCCTATCGATTCTATCTGCAGCGTGTGATCCGCCTTCAGGAAGTTTCCGACGAGTCGTCGGAGTTACCGCCAAATCTATTCGGCGATATGGTGCACTACAGCCTGGACCGTTGGGCGAGATCGAAGTACGCCAACAGCATCGATCCCAAAGAGATCACCGACTCGCTAGTTCATCATCTGAATCAATGGGTCAAGACAAATCTGGGAAGGGATCTCTATCCTGCCATCCAGTTGCAGATCGAGCAGGCGAGGATGCGATTGGAAGCTTTCGCGGAGATTCAGGCGGCGCGCCGTGGGCAAGGCTGGGTCATCAAAGAGGTGGAATTCAGCATCGACCGCAGCCATGCCATCGGAATACCGAGCGATCGAAGTGGTCTGAAGATCCACGGCAGGATCGATCGAATCGACTATCACGAAGAGACCAATCGGTGGGCGATCTGGGACTACAAGACCAGCGAAACACCCAAAGACCCAGCAAAAGCTCATTTCCTTTCCAATCAATGGCGAGATCTCCAACTGCCGCTGTACCGTCACCTCGCTTTCTCGATCACCAATACCCTCGACGTCGACTTGGGCTACATCCAGCTACCCAAGTCGCTAGAGAAGATTCAGTTTCAGGAGGCAAAATTCCAAGCCGATCAACTAGCGGAAGCGGATCGCAAGGCGATTGAGACATTGCAAAACATCGCGGAGAAGAAGTTCTGGCCCCATCAAGAAGCCCGCTTCCCCGACAGCGACCCTTTCCGGTCGATCTGCCAGACCGACGTGATGCGAAGTGAAAATGTAGTGTCCAATCCAGAGGCACACTCCAGTGCCTTGGGAGGGCGGAGAGCAGGAACGGCGAACGGGCCCGAGATCACTCGATCGGTCTCCCTTGCGCAGCAGCGCGAAACCGATTGGGCGCCGGAGAAAGTGGAGCTGGGTGCTCCACGGAGGGCCGGTCCTTTTCCTTCGGAGTGGTTCGAACCGCTGATGATTCGCGCATCGGCGGGAACGGGTAAAACCTACCAACTCGCCTTGAGGGTGATCCGACTGCTTGTTGCCAACCAATCACCTGACTCCATTCTTGCAACCACCTTTACCCGAAAGGCGGCAGGCGAAATCCTGGTGCGTATCTTGCGCCGCATGGCAGAAGCAGCGAAAGACCGATCCGAGCTCGAAAAACTTCGCAAGGACCTGGGGGGAATGGAGATCGAATCCGAAGAGATCGCGTACCATTTGGCCCGAACCTGCCGCATGCTGCACCGATTCCGAGTCGGGACGCTCGATTCTTTCTTCGGTCAACTGGCTCGCAGCTTCGCCTTCGAACTGGGGTTGCCTCCAGGGTGGCGCATGGCGGATGACTTCACCACCGAACGCATGCACCGCATGGCCGCTCAGATCCTCTTCGCTCATCCCGATCGCGCCCAGCTGAAGAGTTTGCTTGGCATGCTCTTTAAGGGTGAGACCACGCGTGACTTCCTACGCCAAGTCCTTGACGAAATGGTCGGATGCCTACGACTCTACCAGGACAGTGAGCGGGAGGCATGGGACTCTCTCAGAGTTCCCTCGGCGCCCGATCCCAAGCGATTACAAGAAATGAAGCAGCTGTTTGCTGGTGCCACGATCGGCCACAAGACTTTTCTCAAATCCCGAGACGCTTTGCTAGTTCAATTCGAAAACCAGGACTGGCCGTCCGTCCTTCAAAGCACCCTGCTGAGGAATCTAGATTCCGAGACACCGAAATTCAGCGGCAAGCCATACACTGCGGAGGTGATCGATGCGTTGATGGTGATGCGCGCCGAAGCGTTGCATCGCGAGCTGACCAACATCAAGGCCAAGACGATCGCGACGTACGATCTGCTTCACCTGTTTGCGACGCAATTGGAACGCCTTCAATCCGAATCACGCACCTTCACCTTCGATACCCTTGCCCGAAAGCTGGCCAATTGGATGGATCGCCAGGACATTCCCGACCTGGCTCGACGCATGGACCAGGGGGTCAACCATCTGCTGCTCGATGAATTCCAGGATACGGCGCCCGTGCAATGGCGCATTTTGGAACCGCTGGCCCATGGCATTGAATCGCTGATCGAGCATGGCCATGTGGGAAGCATCTTCTGTGTTGGTGACACCAAGCAGGCAATCTACGGTTGGCGAGGCGGGGAGTCGGTAATCTTCGATGCGTTCCAAAACAGCCTGCGCAAGAAACCCAAATGCGTGCCGCTGAACACCAGTCGTCGAAGTTCGCCGGTCATCATCGACTTGGTCAACGAGCTATTCCAGCATTTGGATCACTTTCCACGATTTGAGGAAGGCGAAGTCGCGACGGCGCAGTGGCAACAGGACTTCCCCCAGCACACCACAGCCCGAGACAACCTTCCTGGGTACGTTCAGGTGTTCAATGGTCCTCAGAAGACTAGAACATCCTACGGAAGCCAGAGTTCAGAAGATTCCAGTGACGGGACCGATCCAGCGGAGAATGAGGATTCCGAAGATCTGATCGGTGTGGCGGCCGGTCATGTCGCGGAGTTGCATCGCCAAGCCCCCGACCGAACCATCGCCGTCCTGTTTCGCCGCAATGCCGATGTCGCAACGATGATTCATCGCTTGCGCGTCCTCCACATCGACGCCAGTCAGGAGGGTGGAAATCCGCTCACCGATTCCGCCGCCGTCAACCTGTTGCTCAGCCTCTTCCTGCTCGCCGATCATCCTGGCCATTCGATTGCAGCTTTCCAGATCGCAAGCGCACCCTGGGACTCCACGACACCGCCGCCTTGGACACAGGACCCACTTTCGCTGTCGAAGGAGATTCGAAGGCAGGTAACCACCGATGGCTATGGTCGAACGGTGGCCGCCTGGGCCGATCGCATCGCGCCAGCATGCGACGAGCGAGACCAGATCCGGTTGCAGCAACTGGTCTATTTGGCAGTTCGATTTGACGAGCAACCGACGGCGAGACTTCGGGACTTTGTGCGTTACGTGGAATCGGAACGAGTCGATTATCCGAAGGCCAGTCCAGTGCGGGTGATGACAATCCATCAATCCAAAGGACTGGAGTTCGATGCGGTTTTTCTTCCCAGCCTGCATCAGAATTTTCGCAGTACTTCGGCCAAATGCATCGCGGAGTATCGCGACCGCACCGAAAAGGCGGTGAGGGTCATGCGCTATGTGCCCAAAGAGATGCGTTCATGCCTGGGAGACGGCTGGCCAGAGGTCTATGAGGATCACGAAACGCATGAATGGACGGGAGGACTAAGTGTTCTCTATGTCGCGATGACCCGCGCCCGACAGGCGCTTTATCTTTATGCACTTCCATCGGAAAAACCACTTAAGAATTGGGGATCCGTCTTGCATGCGTGCCTGCTGAAATCAGGAGAAGAGCATTTGGCGGCGGAGCCGATGCGAATGATCACGATGCGAGGAAACCGCGATTGGTACCGCATCGATCGGCAAACGAATCCCCCGCTGATTCGCGAAGGGAAGGAGCCGCAAGCTCCTTGGACAGTTTCCCTTCGCACCACCACGCCCGAGGAGTATCGACGACACTTGGTTAAGAAGACACCGTCGGCCCTCCATCGCCACCATCGCGGCATCGTCCGCTCAGCATTTCAGGAAAGGAGCGAAGATGCGGCGCGTGGCGGAACATTGATTCACCGGTGGATGGAGCAGGTCCTGTGGATCGATGAATTCCAGTGGGATCGCAAAATGGCCCAGCAATGGGCTCTCGACTGCTTGGCCCCGGAAGAGATGGGGTTGGTGCCGATGGAATTGTGGATGAGCAGAATGGAAAACTATCTGGCGTCCGCTTCTTTGAAGAATGCATTGTCCAAAGAACGCTACCGACATTGGCTGGACGCTGGACTCTCCCTCTCCGTCTCCAGAGAGCTTGACTTGCTCCACAAACAAGATCAGTACTTGGTTCAAGGCACGATCGACCGATTGGTGGTCGGATCTAAGGGAGGAAAGGCGGTTCAAGCCGAAATCCTCGATTACAAGACCGATCGTTTGCCTGATGGCATGCCTCTGGAAGAATGGACTTCAGATCGACAGCGTGTCCACCAACCTCAATTAACGCTTTACCGTCAGGTTGTCTCGCAGCAACTCGCTATCCCGGAATCCTCAGTTGCCTGTACACTGGTCTTGCTTAGTGGCGATTTGCTGGCGTCGATTTGACCCGGACTTGCTGCGACCATTCGATTCTTTTTTTCTGAGAATTCGGGAATGAAGCCAGAACAACAAGGCAACACGAGTGGCCATTTGGAACCTGGGTCCGCAGGCCAACCGTATGCCAAGCCTTGGTACCAGGTCGATGACTTCCTAGCGATGGCAATCGCCGGTTGCCTCCTCCTTTTTGCCTTGATGACGGCGTTGGCGTCGCGCCCAGTTGACCGAGTCGCACTCCATGAGAAACTAGACCGGCTAACTCAATCGATCCGTGCTGCCGATGGATCGGACGAGACCACGCGAGCTTGGATCGAACAGAAAACAGAGATCGAAAAGAAGCTGGCTGGAAATCTCTTGAAGCCATGGATAGGCAAGCCTGGGGAGTGGGAACGCAACCCGTCCGAGGCGTTGGTGGTGAAGGGGAAATCGGTCGTTCCAGCGATTCTCTTCACGGGAGGGATCTTGCTGGCCTGCTTCGCCGTAGCAGCCACGCTCCAAAAAGAACCGGCAGCGCGTTTTGCATTCGGCTTCGTGACGCTGTTCGCACTGGCCGTTGCATCCTATTTTCTAGCGGGACAGGCAGTCATCAAGCATTACAACCTCGAGTACGCGCTTTGGGCTGTGCTATTGGGACTTCTAATCAGCAACACGATTGGAACTCCAAGTTGGTTGAGATCAGCAGCTCGGACCGAACTCTTTATCAAGACCGGACTGGTGCTGCTGGGGGCCGAAGTGTTGATCAACAAGCTGTTGGCGTTGGGACTCCCGGGAGTTCTGATTTCTTGGGTGACCACACCCATTGTGTTGATCAGCACCTACTGGTTCGGTCAGCGCATTTTGCGGATTCCGTCTCCTTCGTTGAATATGGTGATCTCTGCGGATATGTCGGTCTGCGGTGTTTCTGCGGCGGTGGCTACCGCCGCGGCCTGCCGCGCGAAAAAGGAAGAACTGTCGCTGGCGATTGGACTGTCACTGATCTTCACGGTGGTGTCGATGGTGGTCCAGCCGATGGTGGTACGAGCCTCCGGTATGGGACCGGTGATCGGAGGTGCGTGGATTGGAGGCACGATCGATTCGACTGGCGCTGTCGCGGCCGCCAGTGAACTGGTGGGAGGTGCTGCGAAGGATGTCGCAGCCACTATCAAGATGATTCAAAACATCCTGATCGGCGTGATCTCCTTTGCGGTCGCAGTGTACTGGACCTGGAAGATGGAGCCACAAGAAAATGGGGTGAAGCCAAGCGGGATAGAGATCTGGCGTCGATTCCCGAAATTTGTCCTCGGATTTCTCGCCGTCTCCCTGCTCATGTCTTGGCTACAAACGCAGGGCGCATCTGGAAAGGCGATTGTCTCCAGCGTGGTCGATGGCGCGACCAAATCGATTCGGGAATGGTGCTTCTGCCTTGGATTTGTCAGCATCGGCCTGGAGAGCAATTTTCGAGAGTACCGCCAGATGCTGGCGGCTGGCAAGCCAGTCGTGCTCTATGTCTGCGGTCAGACTCTCAACTTGATCCTCTCTTTCGTCATGGCTTGGCTGGTCTTCACCCAGTGGTTCCCGGAAATCGCCAAGTCGCTTGGGGGACCATAAGCCATGCGATCGAACCGCTGGAGAGCTAAGTCCTTCTTGGGATGCTTGGCCGTGATGGCAATCATCTGGGGATGGGTCCTGCCACGCCTGACTGACCTCGATGCCGTGCGATCGAGAATCGATTCGAATCGCAATGCGGGCATCAATCCGACGGCGGTTTTCTATACCGACCATCCGACGATGCGGGAGATCGAGAACCGGATCGAGAACCGGATCGAGAATCGGATCGATGCCGGGCGATTGTATCATCGACGCCAACCATCTTCGGCAGGCACACCCCTCGGGGACGATT
>JBJSWM010000486.1:0-3104 GCA_046085865.1 Pirellulaceae bacterium | reverse complement strand
ATGAGAAGCGAGGAATCCTAGGGCATCGCATGGGTGGATTCTAAGGGCAAGCCCTTGAAATGGACAAATGAACACAAATCGCGAGTCGCATGAAATAAGCCAGGAAAGCGGTAAATCAGAGCAAAAAGATGAAGAATCCAGTTTCATAACCCCGGCGAACGCCCGATTGGACAGATGGACAAAGAGTCACATTTCTGGGTAGCCTGGCGCAAAGATAAACCCCAATTCTTGGGGGTCAGTCGAGAAAGGTGGGTGGCACCGATTGGAAAGGTGGGTGGCACCGATTGGGGAGGGTTTCTGGCGCCTGAAGAAGAAGGAGGAGCGACGGAGGGGGATGACTTGCGCGAAATTTAGCTACGAGGAGGTGGCTTAGGGAATAGTTCTGAATCCATGGCCCACTGATCTGGCGGGAAGCGACATCGAGGTATGGCTGGTCCTCCGCTGACTGGAAAGCCAGCAGTATCGCATCCAGGTCTACATGTGTCTCGCCGTGCGCAGACACCGGACCGAAAAAAGAAAGCTACCAAAGCGAGGTGACTTCCGCCTCCGCACCTACACTCTATTTCCAATCGGTCTCTCCTATCGCTAGGAGCAACACCTTTCCAATCGGTGCCGATCATGGGGCATGGATGGCAAGCTCAAAAGAGGCTCACGCACCACTTCGTGGATCATTCCTTTGAGTGAGTAAATATCGAGTGAATCCCAAGCATCACAATTAGATCCGAAAGCGATCCGCTTCCCCCTCTAGCGCAGCTCGTTCGATCCCCTCGCGGTTGTACCACAAATAAAGAATCCGCATCTCCATCGGCGGGTGAGTCATCGCTGGCTCAACCGAATCGGGATCTCGGAACAGCGGTAGTTTCGGATTCAACTCCATCAACTCCACCAATTTTCGAATCTGTTCCTCTGTGCACTCGATCATGCCGCCGACACCAATCTGCCTCTCCCAGTCCAACCGTGGAAGTTCGTGCATCCTACTGAATTTCTCCATGCTGGAGCGATACTCTTCCGTTGCCTCTCGATCCAGATCCGACTGCCACATGTAGCGGAGAAAACCACCCACCGATAAAGCCCCCTGCTTCTCGCGACTTTCCCGTAATTGCCGATCTAACATTCCCTCCATCTCTTCCGTAGTCGCATGACCATAAGGTATCGACTTCTCAATGGACTCGACCAACTCCCTTGCCGAAAGCCCTTTTGCATGTCGATGGTCCGCCGCTCTGAGCATCACTGCCATCATCCACTCCGCATCAGCCCCCAACTTCAGTAGCCCAGTGATCGACGTAACCACTCCGTTCACCTGAGCCCCAAAATCGTCACAAAGGTACTCAATCGGCCAACTGTATCGAGCATACGGAATCGACTGCAACCACCAAAACCCTGCAGCGAGCATGGAGATGACGAAGATCGAAAAAGCCGTATCCAGCCCGAGGCATTGCGCGGTCCACAGCCCCACCATAGCTCCCAGGAGGTAGGTCAACCCATTCCAGCGCGACAGGATCAGGTAGTGTTTTGAGTAATGCCCCAGTTCGTGCCCCATGATGTCCTGAACCTCCGCTGCCGACAGCTTGTGCAGCACCTGTCGATTCAGGAAGATTCCATTAAGTGAACGAAGAAATGGGCCAAAACCAATGTTGAATGCGGCGGCATTAAGCGACTTGTCGCCAACGATGTACACCGGCACCCTCTGGTCGGAAATGCGCAACTTCACCAGCGTCTCTCGCAGCAAAGACTGCAATCGGAACTTGTCGAACTCGCCAAAACGAGTCGAGTCCTTCAAGTCGCTGATCTCCTTCTTGGCAGTCGCCAAAAAGGTCAGGAGACCCATCACCTGCGGCCCCAAAAAAATCCCGACAGAAACCAGAGCGATCCAGGGATGCCGAGCCACCCAGCTCCAATCCAATAAGAATGCCAACAAGACCAATAGAGCGGCTTGTCCCGCCAGGATCCAAACCGCCCTCTGATTGGCACTTCTGAGAAGCTCCAGCAACTGCTCGCGCTTCGGCACCGGCTGCGACTGCATCCCCGGACTCCTCTGGCGATTAGGTCGTCAGGTCGAGTAAGCGACCAAGGAATCCCACCGAAGGCTTCGCTCGCGTCTGGTAGAAGATTTTGCCAGGCCCCGTGTACCGATTCACAAGCCCCTCGCCCGACATGATCGAATCCTTCAAGGTGCGGGTCGCCTTGACCAACTCGAACCGCACCGACTGAGAGAAGGCAACCATGTACCTGTTGTCGACGACAAAAGACTCTTCAGCGCTCAGCGTTCTCTCCACGATCGCACCGAATGTCTGGCAAAAAACGATTCCGTCACCGGAGACCTTCAACAGAAAAATACCGGTCTTAGCCATCAGTCCTTTGACGCCACCGTACTTGATCTCCAGATCGCATGGCCCAAGGTTGGCCAAATAGCTACCGCGAGTCAAAAAGTAGCCCCCGGAGTTCCGCAGAGGCAGTTCAAGAATGTCGCCGTGCGCCTCAGGAGCAATCGATAGCTGCTGACCATCCCGCTTGGCGCGAAATTCGGCAGTGAATAAATTCTCACCACCTAGTACCCCCTGGACTCCCGTAAACCATCCCGACTTGCTGCCTCCCCGGCCCATCATCGCTCGCAACTCAATTCCCGGCGTCATCGCAAGCATGCTGTTGGGCTGAGCAACGACCGTCTCCGACTCCTGAAGATCGATCTCCAGGATCGAAAAAGTCGGTCCATGTAGAACCCTGTGCTCCATCGTTGCTCGATCAATCCTCGATCCGAGTCGCCATGCGCTGGCGGATCAAGTAACCACCAAAAGCAAGAGCAGCCAGAATCCCGAGGAAGATAAAGAGGGCAACCATGCGGGATACGCCCAAGACCTCCTGAATCCCAGTGATGCAGATGTCATAAATGACAATGCGTATGAACCAAGAAATCATCTCCCCAATAAAACCGCCACCCCGCCCGCGAGCGATCATCCAGGAATTCCGCATGCTTGACTCCTCGAGAAGAAACCAACCCTTCGATCGCCAGCCCAACGACACATCCAGCCAGCAACCCGGGAACTCTAGCCCCCCCAACCGAAATTGTCAATTCGGAAGACGACCCCGGAGCCCCTGCGATCGCA
>JBJSWM010000485.1:0-3669 GCA_046085865.1 Pirellulaceae bacterium | reverse complement strand
ATGGGAGTGCGCACGATCCTCTCTGTCGATGGTGCAACGCCAAGCGTGGAACTGGCCAAGAAGTACGGCATGCGGTACGTGCATCTTCCGCACGGGTACGATGGGATCGCACCGGAACTGGCCGCCAAGTTGGCGCAAGCGCTGCGGGATCTGCCTGGGCCGATCTACATCCATTGCCATCATGGCAAGCACCGAAGTCCGGCAGCGGCAGCGGTCGCCTGCATTGGAGCCGGCAGGATTTCCATCCAGACGGGGCGGGAGGTTCTGAGACTGGCGGGGACCAATCCCAAGTATGTTGGGCTACATCAGGCGGTGGAGTCGGCGGTGGCGCTACCGGCTGCAAATCCAGCGGGGAGAGCGGAAGATTATCCCGAGATTGCCGAGCTGCCTTGGATGGCGCGTGCGATGGTCGCCATCGACACCCAGATCGAATTCTTGCGGCCGTGGATCGAGTCAACCGGTGGCGAGGATGGCAGAGAAGGGGGCGATGGATTGCCGCTGCGCGAGAAGCTGGATCAGGTCAGTCGAGCGGCGTTGCTTTTGCGCGAAGAATACAAAGAGATGCGAAGGCGGCCGTGGGAAGTCGACGGCGACGCCGAACGATTCCAGCAGCTGATGGTGCAATCCCAGCATGCGGCCGAAGAGATCGAAACGCTGCTGGATCAGCCAGGGCCCTGGACCCCAGCGCGAAGGCAGCCCCTGCAGGCCCCTTGGGGGCGACTGATGCAAGGATGCAAGGACTGCCATGAAGCGTATCGCGATCGCGCGGCAGGTAAACTGCCGCGGACGAAGTGAGCGACTGTTCCCGTCTTACTTGAAGATCGCCGACTTACTTGAAGATCGCCGGTGCCCGCATCTTGGTGTGGATCTCGTTGCACACTTCGGGGCTTAAACGAAGACCATGCGCCAGATCGCGCAGGTAGTTGGCTTCTGCCTGATTGTCCAGCGTGATCGCCGACAGCGACACCATGTAGACCTGCTCTTCCATCCCCAGGGGAACGTCCCATGCGAATTGGCGCACATCGAGTGGCTGTTCCAGTTCGGCCTGAATGAACTGGACGGCCTGTTGTGAGGCACCGCCGACCTGCTGCAGAATGGCCTGCTGTTCATCGCGGCTGATCTCGCCGTCGGCCTTGGCTGCATTGAGCATCGCGCGGATCAGGATCAGCGCCTGCTGCTGGCGAACCGCATCGGAGACGGGTGGCTTGGGAGGCTGAGGGAACGGGTCGGGCCGCTTGGCCGGTGGCACGGGGGCCGCTGGCTTTTGAGGAGGCGTTGGCCAGGGGAAGCCCGTCGATCCACCCGAGTTGCCGGCGGGGGCGGAGCGGGGCTGGTTGCCTTTGGATACGTTCAGCAGGTCTTCCAGGTCGCGTGCTGCCGACGCGATGTCGGGTTCACCCGACCGGCGTCCGGCGCTGGGTGCCTGCTGGCCTCTGGAACCGGCGAAGATGTCGGGCAGCGATCCGCCACCACTGGCACCACCGCCTGCACCACCTAGTGTCTTGCCAAGAATCTGCCCCAAGATATCGATTGGATCCATCGAACTAACCCTTCCTGCAAGGAGAGAAACATATCGCTTGCGCCGATGGGACGATTGGAAGCATGCCGATCAAAACCCAACGGACCGAACGGCGGTATTGTATCGCAGGCAAGTGAGTCCTGGGTGGGTTGTTCGCGTCGAATTCATCGGGTCGTTGCCGACCCAGCGGAAGTCGCCTGAAGAAGAGCGGTATTTCGCATCTACTCCAGCTGGTCAAACAGCTGGTCGACAGCCCGTTCAAAGGGTTCCTGCCATCCCAGGGCCAGCAGACAATCGCTGTCCTCCTGGGCGCCGCCTCGATTGGACAGCTGGCGATCGGTGGGGGCATAGTAGATGTAGCCGTTGGTGTATCCAAGAAGATAGGAGGCGGGGCGTCCCTGTCGCTGTTTGGCTGCTAGCCCAAGTTCCACCGTCAGTTCGCCGGGAAAAGTCACCATCCGCCACGGTCCGATGCCGACTCCCATCAGTTCGACTGGGATGGTTCGGGAGTTGGCTTCCAGGTTCTCCCCATGATGCATCTTCAGGAGGGCCAGATTGGTCTGCACGCGCGTTAGCCGTTCCATCGCATCGATGTTGGCTTGATAGCGTTCCAGTTGCTGTCGCTGCCATTGATCGAGGTTGGGAAAGTCGTCGATGGCCAGTGCCTGATCGCGCAGGTACCTCCCTTTGTCGGCAGAGGGGAATTCGGGGTTCAGGCGATGCTTGAGCAAGGTTGGAAGAAAGCCTTTGAAGTTCATCGAACCCGGCTGGATCGATCCCACCAGTCGATCCCGCTCTTCCTCCAGTAGCGCGATGGTGGGCGCCAGGTCGGCGCGAGGTAGTTCCAAAGGCAGTTGCACCCATCGCAACTTAGGTTCGCCTTCGATGAGGGTTGCCTTCCAGGCGGCCCGCAGCGTCGTCTGTGCCAACTGCAAGCCCAGCAGTTCGGCATGCCGCGGCAGGGAAACATCCTTGTAGAGTACCGGGTTGATGTCCCCAGCACAGCCCTGCAGAAAGAAAGCCATCAGCTTGCCCCCAGAGAGCTGCTCGATCGCCGTCGATGCCATGCCGGTCAGGTCGGCGGTGTTGGCACCCGAGGGAACACCTTGGATCGGATGGATGGCGAAGGTGTAGAGGATCGCCAGAGGCTGACCATCGGCGCGATCCAGACGCAGCACACCGACTTCTGGATCGATGGGACCGGCCGCTGCGATGGCGGAATCGGGCTCCAGTGGATACGCATGTCGCACGTCGACTTGGCGGCCATCTTGAGTTGTCAGGCGTCGATTCTCCGAGATGCGTTGTTCGTCTCCTTTGCCGATGGCGATCGAGACCGGCTCCAACTGCTCGATCCCCTGTTGAACGGCGGCGACGGTTTTGTCGAGCACATCGGGGCTGCAGATTCCATGGCAATGGCTGGTGTTGACCAGAAGATGCTGCGGCGCGATGCCGCAGGATTCGGCCAGACGCTTCCTGAGGTCGGCAAGAAAGTTTCTGGGGAGTGGCCCAATCCGCTCCAGCGCCACCACGTCCAGTGTCACGATGGCGTATCGCTGCCCGTCCTGTTCCAGCACCATTGCTTTGGCATAGAGCGGATCATTAGCGGGACCGGCCTGTGGACCGGTGATCTCTGATCGCCCGCACCCCGCTCGCAAGCTACCGGCGGATGCAGGCGGCGTCCAGGCACTGTTCAAGAAGGCCAGTAGCAGGATCCAGGCCCGAAAAACCGGTTGCCCAAAACCGTTGCCGAGTTGAAGTCGGTGCAAGATATGCTCCCGCGGAAGGTACCCCAGAGGATGTCCGATCAAGCCATCATCGTAACCGTCTGGCCAGCGACAGTGGGAGGGAATTTTCCCCTCTCTGAGTGAAGGTCACCACGTGCTGTGTCGGCCCAGTGGGCCTGGAGACTAGGTTGAAATCATGGTCTGGTTCTGGTGTGTTTGCGGTCAGATCTTCAAGTCGAACACGCCTCATCTGGATCACCGGTCAGCTGCCCCATGATGACTAGCCTGCATCGACCGCTACACACACCCTACAAGAGTCCCGTAGGGTGTGTGAGTCGATCGTATGGCGAGCTGGACAAGGTGACGTCATTCGACGATTGTCCGCCCATCATCGGCCTGACCTTGTTCTCGCGATCGCGAACACAC
>JBJSWM010000484.1:0-858 GCA_046085865.1 Pirellulaceae bacterium | reverse complement strand
CTAGCCGCGCGAATTCAATCCTATGAACCTGCATTTCGCATGCAGCAGTCGGTTCCCGAAGCGATCCAAATGCAGGGGGAGACGCTGGAGACGCAGCAGCTTTATGGGATCGACCGCCCTGAAACCAAGGACTTCGGCACGCAGATGCTAGCCGCACGTCGCTTGGTGGAGCGGGGGGTGAGATTCATTCAGGTGCAACATGGTGGAGGCGGCGCGGGGGCCTGGGACGCTCACGGTGGCTTGAAAGGAAATCATGCTGCCAATTCGCTCGCGGTCGACAAACCGATCGCCGGATTGCTGATCGATCTACAGCGGCGTGGCCTCCTGGATGAGACGATTGTCGTCTTCGCGACCGAGTTTGGTAGAACCCCTGGCGCGCAGGGATCAGACGGGCGAGACCATCATATCTTCGGTTTTTCTGTCTGGCTTGCCGGGGGAGGAATCCAAGGCGGAACCGTTCATGGTGCGACGGATGAAATTGGATTTCATGCGGTCGAGAATCGCCATTATGTCACCGATATCCACGCCACCATCCTCCATCAATTGGGGCTCGATTCCAGGAAATTGGAATTGCCGGAACGAAAGCGTCTGGAAATAGACCATGGTGTTCCCATTCGGGAAATTCTTTCCTGAAACTCCCCGTTTCGCGCGGTAAGATGAGGTGGCTGCTCTTCGACATCTTTTTCCATGCGAGCGATTTGGTCATGCATCGTTTTTTTGGTAGATCAGCGCGACTTGGCTTTCTTGGATTTGCGACCTTGGGCATCTACATGCCATCAGTCGCCAAGGCGCAGATCGGACGCGTCCCGTCGATTGGGACGCATTCCTCCAACTCATCGGCACTGGTCCCCGACTCGG
>JBJSWM010000483.1:0-2350 GCA_046085865.1 Pirellulaceae bacterium | reverse complement strand
CCGCCCCAAGTCCGAATCGCCGTCGATTTCGCGGCCAGAGCATGACGGTTGGGGCCTCCTCGATACCAGCCCTTGCGAGCGGCACGATTTGGAACACAATGGCTCCTTTCCGGCCGAAAGAGAATTCGGTCGCGCCAGTCTCGGTGCAAGGGAGTACCGAGAAGTCCCTGAAAACCTCTTCTTGGAAAGGTTGAGATCGATGCAAAAGACTCTGGTACTCCTGAAGCCTGATTGCGTGCAGCGCCGTCTGATGGGTGAAGTGATTGGTCGATTTGAAAACAAGGGTCTGAATATCGTCGGCATGAAGATGCTGCGAGTCAGTCCGGCGTTGGCCAAGCAGCATTATGCTGAGCATGTCAGCAAACCGTTTTACCCCGGCCTGGAAGCCTTCATCACCTCGGCCCCGATCGTCGCCTTGGCAGTGGAAGGATTGGAAGCGATTCGAGTGGTCCGTGATATGCTGGGAGCCACCAGCGGCCTGAAGGCAGCCCCCGGAACCATTCGCGGCGATTTCAGTAGCTCGCGCCAGATGAATCTGGTCCATGCTTCCGACAGCGAAGAATCCGCCGCTCGCGAACTGGCTCTCTACTTCGGTTCCTCCGAACTATGCGACTACACACCGACGCTGGTGGAAAGCTTCCGAGCACCGGACGAAGCTTAATTTCCTTTAGGAATCATCTTCGGGGCTGACCCGGCGAAGTATCGACGTCAGCCCGAAATGGCTCTCAACCTTCCGGTGAGCCGAGAATTCTTCTGGGCACGCAGCGAATGGGAAGGTCGACAGAGGCTCGAAAACCAAGATCCTGTGTCCCTTGTCCTGCGTCCGCCTCCAGATGCAACTCCCGATCCCCTGCCTCATCACAACGCAGCTCAAGTATTTTCCACTCATACGGCGCACCGGACAACCTCGCCGTGGAAAGCAGATGCTCCTGAATTCCGATCGACGCCCATGTCGCGGACTGTCGATTCGGTGTGGCAAGATCGATCCCCACCAGACGCAGTGGTGCCTGAATCCCCGACTCGTTGTGAATCTCGACGAGGAATCGTTGAGTTCGATGCTGCACCAGTTGGCTTGGCACACTGCCCAGGGACAGCTTCACGCGCGATTCCGGATTGATGGACACCTTCAGAAGCGTCAACGCTTCCACTGCCTCTCGAAGTTGGCCGATCTGGGATCCCTCCTTCATCTTTTCGAGAAACTCGGGCGCGTGCCCCAGGGGCGAGACAAAAGCTGCCTGCATCAGCAGGCGATCCCTGCGAACGTCGGGCGAGGAAAGATCGATATTCCCGCGTCGCCATTCCAGCAGCCGCTCGTACCTGTGAATCGCTTGATCGACGTAGTCGGTCGCTTCCTGCCGCTGAGACTCCCTAGCGAACTTTCCCTTGGCCAGAACATCACGACGGTGCCATCGCATCCGATCCATCCACTCCAGAAAAGCTTCCTCGCGAAAGACTGGGATGCCGTCGCGATGAAGGTAGACTGCGGAAGTGTGAGCGATATTGGGGTGCCAGAGCGCATTGTAGGTTTCGTTGCGTGAGCATCGGGCGACGACCCATCGGCTGGAATCGGATGGAATCATGCATTCCAGTGTCACCTGGCTCTCTTCTGTCTCCAGTTCCTTGATCACTTGGCCGTTGCTGAGAATCTGAACGCGTCCCAGAGGAAACCTGGAAAACGCCTCCAAGTGAACGCGGTGCATCTGCCCTGCTCGCGATTCGAGCACGCTGCCGGGTCCTTCACCATCGACCGAAAGAAACAACAACGGCCCAGAGGTGGTGAAGGTGCGGCCGCGTCGAATCCCATCGATCCACTTCTCGTAGTCGAATGCCCCGTCGATCTGGACGTAGGCTCGGGCACACCCGGCGATGCGAGCCGGGTGATCGCTGCCATTGGTCAGCGGCAACTGGAATCCACAGTCCAGCAGTCGATAGTAATCGTCGGGATCAATCTGATCGACCGAATCAGTCAGGCCATGGACCGCATGGAGCGGTAGTTCGTGGTTGGCCCCCACTCCATGCGCTTCGATGCTGATCGCCCCTTGCTCGCGCGCCTCCAGGATGATCGTCTTGTTGATCGGGTAATCGATAGAATCCTCGCCAGCGATCTGCGGCCCGCTGCCGATCGGCAGCACCAGCCACTGGAGATTCAGCAGACAGAGGTGCCCGTAGAGGTTCTGATTCCGATATTCTTCGGCCATTTCGATGTGGTATTCGGTATCGCTGAATTCCGCGACCGGCCCCACAAGTGCCTGGCTGGGCTTGATGAACGCATCCACATTCGTCCGGTGCATCAGCGTTAGATTGTTCACCACGCGCAAATCTTCGGCTCGCTGGACCAGCGCCAGATCGG
>JBJSWM010000482.1:0-14118 GCA_046085865.1 Pirellulaceae bacterium | reverse complement strand
GAATCGTTTGCTTCGGCCAAAAGCTGCTGGGCGATGTTGCAGGACCTATCAAACCCAGCCCAATCGACTTCGCCCGGCCCCGATTGCTGGGCTTGCTGGATAAGGTACTCAGCGATCCGCAGGTGATCGGAGCCAGTCATCTGTTTGATCGACTGCAGTTGCTCGATCGCCTGAAGGATCTGCCCAGACTTGGCCAGCTGATCTGCGTAGGGACGTATGCATTGTGGATCCTGCGGATCAAGCGACATGGCTTGCTTGGCAGCTTCCAGGGCCTTCTCCTCTTGCCCCAACTGATCGTAACCTTCCACCAGTCGTAGCCACTGCAATTTCTGCTGCTCGCCGCTTCCTGCAATCCCCGATTCCTCCAGAAACTTGGTCGCCAATCCGATATCTCCGTCGCGATAGGCCATCTTCGCCTGCGCCTGCCCCAGTAGCCACCCTTCCTGCTGTTGCTCCAGAGGCGTCCTCTTCGACTTGGGGGACTGAAATGCCTCGATCATCTTCTGAAGATACTGCTTCGCCTGAGCTAGCTGATTCTGTTCCAATGAGAGTTCCAGCAAGGCGTTGAGGATCAGAATGGGGCGTTCCACCGAATCCACTTGGCTGTTCCAATAGGCAGCCGCCGAAGCGGCTCCTTCCGCCTGCGCGAGAAAGTAGCCCCGCAGCAGAGCGTTCTCCGTCGGTCGCTCCTTGCTCAGCTGATCGATGCGATCCAGCATCGAAAACACCTCCTCCGGCTTCATCTGAATCGCGGGATCGGTTTGCTTGGTCCGACGTGCCTCGGTCTGCAATTCCACCAGCAAGCGCATGGCATCCGATCGCTCAGGATTTATTGTCAAAACCTTTTCCAGATCTTGCCGCCGCTCCGCGAGGCTTCGGGATTCCAGGGTAGCCCTCAGCATGAAGGCTTCTTCACCCGGAGAAGAATCGACCAGGACATCGACTAACCGCTCAGCCTCAGCCGCCAACGCTCTGGCGGAGAGGTTCGAAAGCGATGATCCGTCAAACAATGCCGTCGATCGGTAGCGCGTCAGCAGTGGAACCAAAGTAGCCACCAGCTCCACATCGGTCGGATCGGCAGCATGGAGCGACAACAATTGATCGATCGGGTTCTTTTCTTTTAGTTGAAGGAACCACTGCGGCAGATTTGCCGAGGTCGAACTGTTGGAAATTCCTCCAGAACTTCGCCCGCCCAGCAGCGCGATCGCGGACTTCTTGGCGATCCACGGATCCAGGTCTTTGCCCGCCATCGAAGCCAAAAGTCGATAGGCTGTCTCGAACCTGCCCGACTGCAGGTTTTTATCCACCATCCGTTTTTTGATCTCGATCTCACGATCCGCAAGTTTCGGATTCCGTGCAATGGCATCCAACGCAGCGGTGTCGAGGGCGATCTGTCTGTCGATGATCTGCGGAAGGTTGGCGGTTGGCTGGTCCTTGTAGCCCTGGAAATAAGCATCGGCCAATTCCACCACTTCATCGGTCCGCTTTGGCTCCAACGCCACCAGCCGCTCTAGCAGGGAAATGGCCGAAAGGAAGTCCTTTGCTTCCAGTTTCTCAGTTGCTTCTCTTTTCAAGGCACCGGTGATACGACCGTACTGGATTCGGTGCAGCGCCCAGGCGGTGCCGGCCAGTGCGGAAAGCACCAGCAGTGTCTTGAAAAAAACTCGTGTGTTTAAGCCCTTCAAGCCTCGGGATCCAGAGGACTTCGAACGCTTGGACTTCTTCGCTTGATCGGTACTCATACGGGCGAAAGTGCTACTCCTGATCGAGCCGGCGAGGCATGCAAGGTCCTGTTGAATTGCATCCCAAGACGACCGGTTTATTACAAAAAACTCAATCCATCGCGCCCCACCCTAATAGGTACTCGGCTCCACGGCGGCTGAAACGCCACGAGGGCTCGAGAGTGTGGGGATTCGACGTAGGAACCAGTATGATAGAAAAAAAAATCGTTTATTGGTGGAAAGTGGGATCTGGAGGCAAAATCGGTCGATTTCATCGAAGTTGGCGGTGAAACATGGCTTTCGTTCTTTGAAAGCACTTCCTACACCTCAGCATAACTCTAGTTCGAATCGATAGAACTCCCCTGGAATGAATGATTGACTCCCGATCTTCAGGCTGGACAACTCCGGCGGAACAGAGCCGATCGCAACAGAGCCGATCGCAACAGGGCCCCCTTCCCAGGTGAGTTGTTCCTGATCGCCGGCGGCAGGCGTCCGGCTACTATTTTATCGCTCCCTCATCGGAACTTGGCAGTTGTCCGTGATTCCGGTCCTCTCCCGCTTCGTGAGAATTGGTTAGTCTATTTGGAGGCGATCAGCGGTGGGTTGAACTTGGTTCGACTGGCGTCGCGATGAGGCATCGGGGTATCCCATGAAGGAAGCATCGGATGTGGCTCCGTGAAAACCCCGTTCTCCAGCGCGAACTGATCGTCAATTTGAGGACTCCGCGAGCCTTTCTATTGCTTCTTTTTTTCCAGTTGGTTCTTTCGGCCGTCGTGTTGATCGCCTACCCTCGCGACGCGAAGATCGTCGGGGGAGATGCCGCCAAGAAACTAGTCGACTTCTTTCTGGCAGGTCAGTTCATTCTGACTTCGTTGATGGCCCCCAGCTTTGCCGCCGGGTCGATCACTGGCGAGAAGGAGCGGAAGACCTACGAGATGCTGCTCGCCAGTCCGCTGTCTCCCACGCGTATCGTCATGGGAAAGCTGATTGCGTCGCTGACCCATTTGTTTGTTCTGATGATCGCATCGCTTCCCATCATCATGCTCTGCCTTCCGCTAGGTGGGGTATCGCCTTTGGAGCTACTGATCACCTATCCTGCTCTGCTGTGCGCACTGATCTTCTTTGGATCGGTCTCCATTTTGTGCAGTAGCTACTTCAAGCGGACTAGCGCCTCTTTGGTGGTCAGTTACTTGATCCTTCTACCGATGCTGTTATTGGGTTTCCTTCTATGGAGGCTCCTGGCGCTCGATCCGGCCATTCGTCTGCCAGGCATCGCGCTGGCTAGTGGGCTGCTTCTGGTTGCATCGCTGGCATGCCTGGGAATCGCCGCTCGCCGACTGCTCTATCCCCCCGATGTCGGAAGTCAGGGGAGCGAGGTGGTCGATTTGGAGAAGGAGCAGCAGGAGGCGGTTGGGCTCGTCTTGCAGCGCGATCAGTTTCCCGATCGACTCTTCGCGCCGCCTCGCCGCAAGACGCTGATGCAGGATGGAGCCAACCCGGTTTACGACAAGGAGATCCACGCCGAACTATTCAGCCAAGGGACGTTGATGCTGAGGCTGGTGATCCAGATCAGCATGCTGCTTGCGATTCCGTTGATGGCATTTCTGCTCTTCTTTCGAACCAGTCTGAGTTCCTGGTACATGGAGTATGTTGCGATCTTCAACATCCTGGTCGCTCCGGTCTTCACCGCAGGGAGCATATCCAGTGAACGGGAGCGTCAGACGCTGGACTTGCTTTTGACCACGACGATCGCTCCCCTGCAGATTCTATGGGGCAAGTGGCTGGCCGGCTTTCGCGTTTCGTTTGTTTTGACCGGCTTCCTCTTTTGGCCTGTCTTTCTCGCCTTCCTGCTCAATCCCGATCTCTCGCGCAACTGGGCTTCGGTGCTGGCCTACATCGCGATCATTTTGATTTCGGCCACCTTCAATTCCGTCCTCGCGCTTCTCTGTTCCACTCTGTTTCGACGGACCTCCGTCTCGATGATGTACACCTACGCCATTCTGCTGCTGCTTTATCTGGGACCGATCGCCATCTGGTATCTGGTCAGCAGCTTCTCGCGTGTGTCAGCCGCCGAATCCTGGCAATGGTTAGGGGCGGGCAGCCCTCTTGCCGCGATCCAGGCAGTTCCTTTCGGAGAAACCTTCAGCGCTGCTGGGCAGACCCGCAGCCGCTCGGGCAACCTCCCTCTACTGATCACCTACTTTGCGGCAACGGCGAGTGCCATCGCCGCTATGGTGATGGCCATGGTGATGCTGTTCCGAGATCGGTGGCGATTGACCGGTCACGATTAGTTCGTGCCTGCAGAACTCTGAGGAAAGCTGGCGATTCACCCGATCTGGCATCGAGTTGCTAGTGCTCGAAAAAACCGATACTCCCATCGGTGGCTCTCGCCAATAACAGTCCTTGCGTCGGCCCTCCGGGGCATGGAACACGATGCGAGGAAACTCGATCGAAGCAACACACCGGGTTCTGGCCCAAAACACCAGCCCCGAAGAAGTGGCTGTAACTTCTGCCTAGGCCGATAGGCTCCCGGTCATGAAGGAGTAAAAGATCCTCGGTTTCTCTGATCGTTTCCAGTCGCAGACATTTCCACTCCTTCGATCGATCGCAAGGCTGGAGCTACCCTAAAGCGAACTGCCTACCTTTTGGCGAAGGGGACCATCCGGTCCATGAAGCGGTCGAGGCTGGTTTTACGGTTCGGCGAAACGACGATGCGGTCTCCTGGCCGTAGCGAATAGTTCTGACCTTCCATCACGTTGCGACCCTTGCTGTCCAGATCCACCCGCATGCGAACGGGAGGCTGATTGGGGCCGGTGGGGCGATAGACGTCGACCTGAATTCTCCCTACCTTCTCCACAAGCTGGGCATCCTTGAGCAGATCGGCAACAAACAGCGGTCGATCCGAAGGCAAAGGGATTCGTTCCATGTGCGTCTTCCCTTTATTCACCTGCAGAATGACGCTGGGAGCCGCTTCGGGGTCATTGGCCATCGCGACCGAAGCGGCGGCAACCCCAACGGGATAGCCCTCTCGCTTGAGCTGCGTGAAATCGAGATTATCGAGCGGTCCCTTGGCTTTTTCGTTGAGGATGGAAGTGCAGCCAGTACCAAGCAAGGTGACCCCAAGGCACAGACCGGCGACAATCCGGACGGCTACCTTTGAGCTGATGATTCGCTGTTGGCTCATGGAAGCTTTTTCCTCTGGAACATCCCTTCGCTGGGGATCATTCCGAAAGCGGCTTGGATTGGAGTCGAATGTTTCTCCATGCCGGCATCCCATTGGACCTGGATCGACCGGCTCCCTCTATCGATCGACCCAATACGGCTCCGATCTTGAAAGAAAAGTCGACGCAACACTTAATTTCAACGCAATCGTCAGGGTCGCTGCTGGCGCCCCATTTCGCCTTCCTACCGCTCCTCATCAATGCTTGCATCCCGTACAATCAGGCGTCGGTAGCTAAATGGCGGGCGAGCGGATCGGCGGCCAGCAGAGCAGGGGGGCGGAGGTGAGCGGTCACGAGACAGGCGGGGAACCAACCGATTGGGGAAGTTGGTCCCAGTCGTGGAAGCACCATCATCTGCTGGGTTTGGAACTGCATTCGGCGGAAGAGATTCAATCGATTCTCGACCTTGCAGAAAAGTTCGCTCAGGCAAGCCAGGAAGGCCGCAATCGCTTGACGTTGCTGCGCGGTTTCACGGTCGCCAATCTTTTCTTTGAAAACAGCACCAGGACGCGCAACAGCTTTTCGCTGGCAGCCAAGCGACTGGGAGCCGACACGGTTGAGTTTTCATCCGCCGGGTCTAGCACCTCCAAAGGGGAGACCTTCATCGATACGGCCAAGACGATCGAGGCGATGGGGGTTGATGCGGTGGTGGTGCGCCATGCGACTCCCGGTACGCCTCACTTACTGGCCAAGCATCTTTCGTGCAGCGTGCTCAATGCCGGTGACGGCCCCCACGAGCATCCGACTCAAGGGTTGCTCGATATCCTCACCATTCGCCAGCACCGTGGCTCCCTGAAGGGGCTGACCGTCGGGTTGATAGGAGACATCGAGCACAGCCGTACCGCCAGGTCGAACATTTGGGGACTCAAGAAGCTGGGTGCGCATGTGATCGTCTGCGGCCCAGCCACCCTGGTCAGTCGCCGCTGGGAGCAACTGGGTGTCGAAACCTCCCATCGACTCGATGACATCCTGCCTCGTTGCGACGTCCTGAACCTTCTTCGCATTCAGTTCGAACGCCAGACGATGCGTCCCTTCCCGTCGGTCCACGAATACGGGTTGCTCTATGCGATGACCAAGGAGCGGCTGGCGCGCAGCAAACCGGACGTACTGATCTTAGCTCCTGGTCCGATCAATCGTGGAGTGGAACTGACATCCGAGGTGGCTGATGGCCATCATTCGGTGATCTTACATCAGGTGGCCAACGGCATTTCGATCCGCATGGCGGTGCTGTGGCTGCTACTGGGGCGGCGAGTCCCATCGGAATCTCTTGCACGAGGCTGATCCATGGCGGCAGATGCGAAGTCCAGCTGGCTGATCGAGAATGCCAGATTGATCGACCCCTCTCAGGCGATCGATGGGATCCAAAGTCTCTGGATCGATAAGGGGCTGGTGGCTGCCATCGATCCAGCCCCTGGCCAGATCCCCGCAGATCTTCCGCGAATCGATGGGACCGGATGCATCCTGGCCCCCGGCTTGATCGATATCGGAACCGAGTTGGGGGAGCCGGGTCGGGAAGAGGATGAGACGATCACCAGCGGCTGTTTGGCCGCCCTGGCCGGAGGTTTCACCTCAGTCGCCTGCTCAGCCCACACCATGCCCCCCATCGACTCCCCGGCTGCCGTGCAGTTCATCCTCGAGAAGGCATCGCGTTTGGCCGCCTGCAAGGTGCATGTGATCGGATGCGTCAGCAAAGACCGCACCGGCGAACAATTGGCGGAGATCGGTTCCCTGGTAGAGGCAGGTGTGATCGCCGTCAGCGATGCACCCCGCCCGATCGAAAATACCGCCCTGTTGCGTCGCGCTCTGGAATACTGCTCGATGTTCCGCATCCCTCTGCTGGATCAGCCCGAGGTACGATCGCTCTCCCCATTAGGGGTCATGCATGAGGGCTTGGTGCAGCTGCAACTCGGTTTACCCCCCATGCCGGCCGAGGCGGAAGATCTGGCGACTGCTCGCGACTTGAGGTTGCTGGAAGCCACAGGCGGCATTCTCCACTTGGTCTCTGTATCGACTCAGGGGAGTGTGGAGCTTTGTCGTCGAGCCAAGCATCGGGGACTTCGGTTCACGGCGGGGGTCTTCCCCGTCAACTTCCACTTGACCGATGAGTCGCTTCGATCGTTCGACAGCCATTTCAAGGTCAATCCGCCTCTCCGCTCCCAGGAGCATGTCGCTGCGGTCCAAGCCGCTCTTGCCGATGGCACGATCGACATCATCAGCAGCGGTCACAAGGCCAGATCGCTGGAGAAGAAAATCCAGGAAATCGACAAGGCTCCCTTCGGAATGATCTCGCTGGAGACGACGCTGGCCGAGGTGATCACGCACCTGATCGCGCCGGGAATTCTCACCTGGACCCAGGCGATCGAGAAGCTAAGCTGCAACCCCGCCAGACTGCTGGGCCTCCCCACCGGTACCTTGCGCGTTGGGGCTCCCGCTGATCTGATCTTGATCGATCCCGAGGAACGCTGGACGGTCGATCCAGAGCTTCTGGTGTCGCGCGGGACGAACACCCCACTGGCAGGCAACCAGTTGCAGGGGCGAGTCCGCCAATGCATGGTCGATGGCCAGCCGAAGATGCCTCCCATGCACCCCTGATCCGGCTTGCCTCGTGGATCACGCTACATCCGAAAGCCATCGCGACGGTCAGCGACTTGACTCTCGTTGGCAATGCTCCATGCCGCGAGCGGTCAGGCAGCGTCCACGAGCGGTCCGCACAATCAGCTCGGACCGAAGCAAGTATGGCTCGACCTCATCTTCCAGCGTATCCGACGAGACGCTCATCGTGTGAGCGATTGCTTCCAATCCCGCCGGTCCTCCCTGAAAGACCCTCAGCAGGGTCGTCAGATAACGGCGGTCCTGACGGTCCAGTCCCAGTGCGTCGATACCGGTCATCTGCAAGGCGCGACGCGTCACATCCAGAGTGATCCGGCCATCGGCGCGGCTGGTGGCATAATCTCGCACCCACAAAAGTCGGTTGTTGGCGACTCGCGGCGTTCCTCGCGATCGCCCAGCGATCTCCTGAGCCGCCTGGTTGTCCAGATCCGCCGATAGCTTGACCGCGTTGCGGCGAAGAATCTCCACCAGATCTTCCTGGCTGTAGTATCCAAGATGCTGTCGCAGTTGGAAGCGGTCTCGCAAAGGTCCGCTGAGCATTCCGGCGCGCGTGGTCGCGCCGATCAGGGTAAAGGGCTTCAGTTGCAGATTGAGCGTTCGAGCGTTGACGCCTTCTCCCAGCACGATGTCGATCCGGAAATCCTCCATCGCCGTGTAGAGATACTCTTCGACCGCCTTGGGCAGACGGTGGATCTCGTCGATAAAGAGCACCGATCCGTGGGTCAGATTGGTCAGATAAGGAAGCAGTTCTTTGGGGGCTTTCAGACTAGGACCGCTGGCCATCTGCACCGCCACCCCAAGCTCTCTCGGTACACAGGTGGCAAAAGTTGTCTTGCCAAGCCCAGGTGGTCCGTCCAGCAGAATATGGCCTAGCGGTTCCTGCCTTCTTCGCGCCGCATCGATGGCGATCTCCAGCACCTCGACCACCTCGCGCTGTCCGACCACCTCAGCCAGCCTCCTGGGCCGGAGGATCGAATCGCTTTCGGTAGGCTGTGCGGGATCGACCGGCTCAGCGTCCCACGAACCTTCTGGGGTCGCTTCAAAAGGCTCATCGTCCTCTCCGCCTCCTCCTACGATCCGCTCCCTGACCATCCCCGTCGCCTCCTCCCTGCCTACCTTCCATTCCACTCAATCGGACCGGGGTATCCTATCAGTCTTTCCGTATTTCCCAAAGCGGAAAGAGCATCTTCCAGCGGCCGACGGGCCCAACCGGATCACGACAGTTGGTATCCCGGCCACCTGCTCCCTTCAACCATCCTGCTGCACCCTGCGGGAGTGAAATTGGTTCCACCCTAGGAACCGGCACTGCGGATCGATCTCGCCAGAGGCGGCCCAATGGGCTAGTCGCAGCCCCAAGCCGGCGGCGAATTTGAAGCCATGCCCGGAGAACCCTGACGCGATCATCAATCGTTCCTCCCGCTCCGATCGATCGATCACAAAATGCGCATCTTCGCTCATCGTATAAATGCAGGCGGCCTGCCGCACGGGAGTCCATCGAGCCGGTAGGTGGCGATCGAGAAACCATTCGACTTCGCAAGCCTCTTGGGAGTCCCAAGATCGATCGATCGATTCGGGCGTCGCGATCGGCTGGCCCTGACCATGCCGTGCAACCTTCAAAATCCCCTGGGGACAAGCGGGAAAACCGTAGAAGAATCCTCGCGACGTTTCGTAGAAGAAGGCAGGAGCCCCTTCGGACTGACGCAGTCCCTTCCGGTCGCTTTCATACCAGTGCATCACCTGACGGAGCAACTGCAGGCGGACCGGCTCGGTCGACCACCAAGAGGCGGCCCAGGGTCCTGCAGCGACCACCACGCGGCGGGCCACCAGGGATCGCTTTGGCGTCTTCAGACAAATCCCATCCGCCTGACTCTCCCATGCCACCACCGGCTCCTCCAATCCCACTGAGGCTCCCAGTGCCCTGGCTCTTTCGATCGCTGCCTCCACACACCGTTCCACCCTCAGCGATCCTGCCCCTGGCTCTAAGAGCACCTCCTGGTCATCATCGACCTGAAAAGGAGCGAATCGCCTGCGGCTTTCAGCTTTGCTGAGCCGCTGTAGCGGAATCCCGTAGGTTTCGGAACTGGCAAGCACGGAGGGGACGATTTGCCCGTCGGGCGGGCCGACGTAGAGCAAGCCGACTTGGTCGAAGAGCGGATAGCCCGACTCCCGCTCCAGCCGTCGCCACTCGTCCCCCGCCTCCAGCAACAGCGGTACGTAATCGGGATGTTCGTAATAGGCCTGCCGATAGATACGGCTGATGCCGTGGGAACTTCCGTGGTGATGAGGGGGGCGATGCTGGTCCAGCCCGACCGCGCGAAGTCCCAACCGCGCCGCTTGCCACAGCACGGCGCTACCGATCCCTCCACAACCGACCACTGCCAGGTCCCATCGTTCCATCGATCACTCGCGCCAAAAATGAGACGCCTCGGGAACCTGATAGGCCACCTTCATTTCTGGCGTCATCACTCGCTCGCCACCCCGATGCAGCGACTCCACCCCACCGATCACCATCCCGCTGGTCAGCAGCGTCCTTTCGACCGGATAGGGTGCCTTCCCCGTCAGCACCGTCGTCTCGATGTGCCTCGCCAGTGGATTGAAAAAGTCCGCCGTGGTGGATCCGTGAGTTGGCATCGGAAGATACATTTGGCAGGAGACGATCTCCCCTGTATCGTCCCGCATCCCTGCGTAGTTGAAATCCTGGATCGGACACAGCAGCATCGTGGTGCGGAATCCATCCCGATGTGCGATCAAGTAGCCGATCGAATCAGGCATTTTCTCTCTGGCCCACTCGAAGGTGACCGGCGCGGTGGGATAGCCTCCTTCGACCGGTAGGTTGTGGCTTCGGGTAAGCGCTGCGACGACCAGTTGGCGCGTGACCTGGCGATCCTGGCTGGCCAGTTCCTCCCAAAGCCTTGCCCCGCGAAGTGCCTGCACCGACTCGATCCCCACCTCCCCGCCTCGCCGTCGTTCCGACATGCACTGCGCTGTCTCCAGCCCATGAAAATCGTAGCTATCAACCCCTCCATAGCAGACGCAAACACTCTCCCGCATCGGCACATCCCAGGGCAAATCGATCGACGGGTGACGCCAGGTGACGGGAAGAGAGGAACCGGCGAGGAAGGCGAAATCGAGTCGACGTGAGTCCTCGACCATCTCCAGACATTCGTCCCAATCGGTCGAAAGATGCTTGTCATTGAAGACCGGCACGCTGCGCCCCGACTGCTCGAAAACCTTCACCACTTCCTTGAACCACTGGTAGCGAGGATAGAGTCGCTGCCCTTTTTCATTGGCGGGATAATCTCCATGCTCGGCGATGATCACCACTCCATCGACCGCCAGCTTGTCTCCGCCCAGCGTCAGCGCCTCGGCAATCGTCGGATACGAAGCCAGCTTGTACTTTTCGATCCGCTGCTTCCCCAGATCCGATTGCGGGTATTGATCGATATAGACCGAAGCAATCTCAAAACGTGGCTTTTGCCATCGACCGCCCCAGGTGTAGCCCATGGCGTGGCGATCGAGGAAGTGCTGGGCATGGGAATGCTGCCGCACTTCGGTTCCAAGGAATGCGATTCGTTTGACAGGGGTGCTTTCGGCCCGTGCAAGACCTGTCCATCCTTGCCGAGTGGAGAGGGAAAGGGCCGTTGCCGCTCCTGCCGCCCCCTGCAACCAGCGACGCCTTGTGGCACCACCGGATGCTCTCACCTTTTGGCCATCTTCCGGCTTACCATCCATCGCTTTATGTCTCCTTGGAAACCTCCGAGTCATCGTCGGGCCAGAACCATGCAAAGGCCATCATGGCGATCAGCGGCAAAAGAGCTGCCATCACCATCCCGCGATTGTAGGATCCATCCAGGTCTGCCCAGCGTCCGAACAAGACCTGGAACCGCGATGAAATCATCCATCCCATCGCCCCAGCCAACCCGGTCACCAAGCCCATGCGCTGGCGGGAAATATCTTGTGAAAAAGAATAATAGAGAGGGAAAACCCCCAGCAGTCCGGCGCCGCCGATCAGGAAGACCAACGGCATCAACAGCGGCTGTCGCTGGATCCAAGGAAATAGCGCCAGGCTGGCTGTCGCCAGCGCGCACAAGGCAAACACGCTGACCCGCGATCCCTTGACGCTCCACCCTCGCTTGGCCAACCAGTAAGCGAGAAATCCTGAACCGATACAGCCAACATCGGTGCACGCAAACCAAAGGGAGTTGAACCAAAGCGTCTGCGTTTCGCTGTAGCCGACCTGATTTTGAAGGACCTTGGGGAGCCATGCTCGCACCAGTTGCCACGAGGTGTTGATCATCGAAACGGCAACCAGAATCACCAGGAATCTTCGAATCAGAATCGGATTGGACAGTTCGTCCCAAAGACCGCTGCGGAACCTTCCGCCATCCTTTTGGACACCGATCGAATCGGATGGAGAGGACGCCGATTGAAAGTCGGCCGTTCGTGTGATCGACAGCCATGCCGCTATCCAGACTAGGCCCACCAGCCCCACGCCTTGGAATCCGACGCGCCAGCTGAGCCCCATCTGGACCATGATCCACCACATGACGATCGGCGTCAGGATCGCGCCGATCGATGTGCCGCTCTGAAGCACGCTATTGCCAAGGGCTCGCCCTCGCGCCTGCAACAGCAGCTGCGTCGTTTTCAGCGCGCATGGCCAATGCGCCGCCTCGAAGAAACCCAGCGTTCCGCGACACCAAAGCAGCTGCTCGTAGCCTTCCACCCAGCCGGTCGCAAATCCAGTCAACGACCACGCCAAAAGCGCCGCAGGATAAAGCCATCGCACCGAGATGGAATCGACCAGAATCCCAAAGAAAAGCGAACCGATGGCAAAGGTGTTGGCGAAGATCGCTTCCACCCGCCCGTACTGCTCTTCGGTCATCTGGAACTCCGCCGTGACTCGCACCGACGAAGCTGCCAGCGTCTGCCGATCCATGTAATTGATGGCCGAAGCAAAGAGCAGAAGGAGAGCGATCGCCCAGACCTTTTTGGAGATCCCCTCGGAACCTTCCTCCCCCACCGGCTGGCTCATCCATCCCATGATTGGCCATCCCACTGGACGATTCGCTGCAACCACCGCTCCACGTCCTCAGAGAACGAAGAGAGAAGGACTTCTCCCTTGTCTGGAGTTGCCAAGTGCGGCCAGCCGATATGGCCGGGAACCGTCCGGTCCTTCGTGATCCAGGCTCGCGTTCCCGGCGTGAATGGCTCCCCTGGCTCCACCACCGAAAGCCCTTCCACCTTGGCGACCAATTCCGGCTTCAGCCGCATCACCATCGAAGTCTCCCACTCGCACGCATGCCCCATCTCACGCTGATGGATCGTCGGATCGATGCGCCATGGCTCCGTTCCCAGCCCCCAATAGGTGGTCATCGCAAGCAGGCAATCGCTGCGCTGCCGAATCTTCTGCCGGACTTCGAAAATCGCCTGCTTGCAGGGAATGTCGTTCCCCCCATGACCGTTCACGAAAATGATGCGACGAAAACCATGTTGCAGCATGTTCTCGGCCAGATCGGCTAGCAAATCCAAATAGGTCCTGGGAGATGCAGAAAGCGTTCCAGCAAAATCGAGATGATGATGGGAGTTGCCAAGCCACTGCAAGGGAGCGACCAGGATCCGGTCGGACATCCGCCGCTCCACCCGCTCCATCACCTCCCCCAGCAATAGACTGTCAGTCCAGATCGGAAGATGGTGCCCATGCTGCTCAATGGCCGCAATCGGAAACACCACCGGGGTATCGGGAGCCAGCTTGGCGATGCGCGGCCAGGATAATTCGATCAGCTTCATCCAAGTCTCCTTCCACAGCCCCGCCAAAGATCGCGGTGGCGGATAGCAATGTTACAGGGGATTGGGTTTCCAAGTGGAACCGCCGGCTCGACCGTCAACCCACGGGCGGCCAGAGACTTCTTTCGAGGCAAGGGAAGGCTAGCGAGGGTAGGGGAGGTCTTCAGGAAACGACTCGTCTCAAGCACCCACAGGGCATCGATCGAGTCGACACAGCTTTCCATTGATGCGGCCGACTCCCTTGATTCTACTGCGCTGAAGTGACCAGTCGCAAGCACGCGGCCACCAGCACACAAGCAGGAGCCGCAGGGGGACAGGAGCCATCCGAGCCAATCGGCAGGGGCGCGGCTTGCGTAGGGTGTGTGAGCCGGTCGTCAATCGAACGACCTGATGGCGATTGGAGACGGCGGTGCGTGGATGTAGCCAGTGGCAGGAATCGTCCCGACCGCGAACAGACCAGAACCAAACGTCGGTCGAACTATCGTGGTGTGTTCCGCTGTCGCGACGAACGGCTTGGGAAGTCAGGTTCTCTATAGCGATCGATCGCATTGGACAGTCTTGTGACGATCGACGGCCTCACACACCCTACGAAAACTGCGGCAAACCGTCTCCGCAACGCAACTCACTCCCTCGATCCCTCGTGTGACTCGACGGGCTCAAAGGGATCGACCCAATCCGCCCACTGCTCTAGGTAGCGGTTGTAGACGGAATGCTCCGACGACTTCTCTTCGATCCAGGCCTTCGCCCTGGCCACCAAATCTCGCTCTTCCTCTCGATCGATG
>JBJSWM010000481.1:0-2810 GCA_046085865.1 Pirellulaceae bacterium | reverse complement strand
TGTGGATGCTGAGAGAGGTGGAGCAGCCGATGGAAGGCTCAGCAATCCTCGAATGCCCCGGGTCGACAATCCGCAGTCGGTTGAGTTGGGGAATTGGTATCGCGGCAAGTTCGTTTCCCCTTAGAATTCTAAGCCATATCGTGGCTAGCACCGATGCGAACTTGCAGGGCAAACTGCGAGTGGGGCAGCGCAGGATGGCATGTTTGGTCCTAGCTTGCTGAGGACGGATCTGCTGCGATCGTCTCGAGGACAGCGAACATCCAGGACAATTGTAGGTAGCGTTCGAATGCTTAGCCTGTTCCGAGCCTTCCATCGGCTGCTCCACCTCTCTCAGCATCCACAACGTCCTGGCCTGACTCTTCCATCGACCATCCGGCTCGGATCATTCGCTGATAAAGCGTCGGCCAGAAGAAGGCGGGAACCTCCAACAACCAGATGCCGTCTGTCAACTGAACAGTCCACTCGGGATCGGTCGGCGAACGCAACTCCTGCCATCGCTCCAGCTCCAAACCACCAACTCGAAACAATCCGTCGATCGACATGCTAGCTCGCTCGCCAAAAACCTCCGACCCACCAGCCGCTCGCAGCCGTCGTCGTTCATCCTCCTTGCTCTCGCGACGAAGCAACTCGGCATCGGACAACTTCAGCTCTTTCGATTTCCCCGCCACCGCATCTGCTGGTGCCGGCATCGATTCTCTTTGGTCCTTCGCCGCAAGCCCACGCGTTTCGGCTCGCCCGGAAGCACGCCCCATTCCCGCCCTTCCGATTGCTTCGCCTTCTGCAAGGGAACCTTCTGCTTGGGCTCCTGGTGCGGCTTTCCGAAGAGCTCCCGGTGCGGCTCCGGCTCCCAGCCCCCCGCTTGCCATGCCCCCCAGGCCACCCGCCGCACCAAGTCCCCCACCACCCCCGGGGCCCGCTGGCTCGCCCGGGACTCCTGACGCCGCCCGCCCGGCAGCGAAACGGGCGCCATCCTCCTGATCGATCGCAAACCCCAGCGCCTCCGGCTTATTCAAATTGTTGGACATTTCCGAAGACGTTGCATCCTTCGGGACTGCGGCAGGATCGGATCGATTCAACAGATAGCGATCGGCCGGTCCATCCTGACTTTGGGCCCGATCGCCTTGGAGAGGACCACTCTTTTCCCCCGCTTGCGGCGCAGCCTCCATGCTTTCCCCAAGCCGATCGGCGGAGACACCCGCCATTCCCCTGGCATCCATCTGGCGGGTCGGCAGGTTGTCGATCGGCTTACCGGCCAGTCCATCAGCTCTGCTTGCTGACTCGAATTCACCCGACTCCGCAGTGTCCCAACGCGCTGAAGACGATTGACTAGCTGGAGACTGCATGGTCACTTCGGTGCGTGATCTGAGGAACCAGGGACCGATCAGGATCCCCGCCAGTGAAGCTGCCAGCAACGCGGCTGCGAAACGCCAAGCAGAACGCGAACCATTTGCTGCCGCATCACTGGACCGCTGTGGGCTGACCGTCCGATCGACCGGCGAGATCCGCTCGGCAATACGCCGCGACAGATCGATGGACGGGATCGCATCATGGGAACGCAGCATCTGCTCCCGCTGCTCCCGGAGCCGCCTAAGCAGGTCCCTCGCTGCCGGATCGATGGCCAATCTCTCTCGGACGAACCGCTCCTGCGGTTCTGATAGTTCCCCATCCAGATAACCGCTCAGCAAGTCCTCATCCCATCGCACGTCATCCGGCTCACTCATCTCCATGGGCTCCTTCAGGACGCGGTCCATCGAGGATCATTTTCAGCTCCACTCGCGCCCGGTGCAATCGACTGCGTACCGTCCCCAGGGGAATCTCCAAGGTCTGTGCGATGCTCTGGTAGTCGAGATCCTGGAGATCCCGAAGCACGATCAAGTCGCGATACTCCTCCGGCAGTTGCCGGATCGCCTCATGCACTCGCGCCGCATCGACCGTCCTTTCCAACTGCTCGCTAGGGGAATCGATACGGCCATCAACTAGCGCCTCCGCTGGCATCGAGTCGCTCGCTGGAGCCAGGGAACGGCGCCTGGCTGCCTTGCGGCGATGACTGATCGCTTGATGGTAGGCGATCCGAAGCAGCCACGTGCGCAGGGACGATCGCTGCTGGAATCCCTGCAGATTGCGGTAGGCCAGCAGAAACGTCTCCTGCGTCAGATCTTCAGCATCGCCACGATGTCCTACCCACCCAACTAAGGCTCGGTAGACCGAAGTTTGATACTGCATGACGATCTCCTCAAAGGCGCGACCATCCCCGCGAATCGCCCGTTCGATCCGGGCTGATTCCTCCGGGGAAGTAAACTCCGTCGGGCTGGACGTCGCGTCGGGCTTCAAGGTTCCCGATTCCTTTGAGGTGGCCGGTCGAAGAGAAGAAGCGCAGGAAAAGCTCCCCTGAGCCCCACTCATTGTGACCTAGCCATCGCAGATCGCCAACACCCCGAAAAACCGCGATCCGTGGCCAAAAAAAGTCCGTCTGGGATATCTGAAAGCGGCGTTCCAAGACAGCCAAGAGGTAGACTTCCAGGCACTGCCGCCAGCCAAAGAAGAATAGGCCACTTGGCTGCCCCGCAGGGACGTATTTGCCTCGTGATCGCCATTCCCATCGGGCATGAAAATCCGTTGGTCTCGCGCGAAGCCGCGAGGACGCGAAGAAGAGGAAGACGCAGATCGTTCGTCAGCACTCGATGACCCGTTCCAGGTGCGATTTGACCTGCCAGTTGGCTTGGCAACGAACGGTTTACAGACCACAGAAAAACTCGGCTAGACAACCAAGCAGGTTTCGGAATCGGGACTAGGCTCTCAATGGCTTCGTG
>JBJSWM010000480.1:0-12206 GCA_046085865.1 Pirellulaceae bacterium | reverse complement strand
TGGAGTCGAGTTGCTGTTGCATCTGCTGCGCCTTCTCCGGTCCCTTCGCCAGGACGATTGCCGCGCTGCGATCCTTTCATCTCTCCTTTGCTTTCAGCCACCTGGTCCATGAGGCTATCAAGTTCCTCCAGCGACTCCATCTCCGACTCCATCTGCTCCACCTGCTCCTGCAACTCCTTCAGGCTTTTTTCAGCCGCCTGCATGTTTCCTTGCTCGAGCGCCTCCTGCAATTCCTGCATCGCAGATTGCATCTTCTGCGACTGGCTTTGTGACATCTGCTGCTCTTCCGACATGGAGTCGAGTTGCTGTTGCATCTGCTGCGCCTTCTCTTGGTCGCCGGCCTGCATCGCTTCGGCGATCTGTTTCTGGAGTTCCTTCATTTCCTGCTGGCGCTGTTGCGATTCCTCTGGCGATTCCTTTTTTCCTTGCTCGGCCGCTGCTTGCTGTTCCATCTTCTCCAATTGTTTGCGAAGCTGTGCGGCCTTCTGGACATCGCCCGACCGCTCGGCTTGCTCCAGTCGCTTTTGAAGCTGCTGCATCGCCTCCTTCTGTCGCTGGGAAGCTTCTTTGAGCGCATCGGCCATCTTCTTCATCTGCTCGGCCATCTTCTGACGCGCTGCTTCATCCAGTTCCCCGTTCTTCATCTGATCCATCAGCTTTTCCAGTTCCTCCTTAGCGGCGGTCATATCGCCTTCCTGGAGTGCTTTGGCGAGTTTTTCAGCGGGGCCATCCTGGACTGCGGCCAGCTGTTCTTTCAGCTGCTGGCGCAATTGTTCGCCACTGCCCAATTCGCTTTTGCGATCCTGCAGTTGCTGGTTCAGTTCGTTGAGGGTGGCCAGCGCTTTCTTTTCGTCGATACCACTGTCAGTGCGCAGTTGCTCCAGTTGCTTTTCCATCTTCTTGAAGATTTCGGCCGCATCGGGATCTCCCTTGTCGATCGCCTCCTGCTGTTTCTTCTTCAGCTGCTCGATCAGCGGCCGTGTCGACTGCCTGACTTTCTCGACCGCGGCGCTAGGGGCGGTCGCTGTGGCGGAGCCATTTTGGCCGGACCGATTGGGGGCCAGCCAGGAGAGACCGGCGACTGCCAGCAGCAAAGCCGGCACGGCCAGAGCCCGTGGGGCATCGATCGGGAACTGGTCTCGTACATCGATCCGATCGACGCGATCTTTTGCATCGGATTCCAAGAGCTTCCCCACAGCGCTGTCCGCCTCCTGGGGACGCAGTTGCAGGAGGCTGCTGAGACGCTCACGCAGTCCGAATCGGCGATCGATTTCAAGAGCTGTCTGGAGTGCCGAAGGGGCTCGCCACCATGCATCGATCCCCGCGATCGCCGCGCCCAGGAGGGCCCCTGCGGGGATAGCCCACAGCGACCAGTTGGGGTTCCAGTCCGGGATAGCGATCGCCTTGGGAGCCCAGGCAATCACCGCCGCTAGGATGGCCCCAGCTGTCCCCCAGGGAACCAGGCGTTGCAACCACTCGCGAAGCACCAGGCGACGCCGTGCCACCGCGATAGGGAACCGAAATTCCTTGGCCAGCGTTCTCCCCTGTTCCTTGGCGACGGATCGGTTGGGCATGATGGGCTCCATGGATTGGCGGCCTGAGGATGGTGAACGGTCTTCGGGTTCTGGGATCTTTTTTCGATGGGATGCGTTCAAGCTTGCGAAGGCGAACTGCTTTCGGTCAGCTTCTCCAGTAGCTGGTCGTCTTCGAGGACTTCCAGCGGTTCATAGAACGGATGACGCGACGGTTTGTACGGGTTGTTTCTTTTGGTGTTGTAGCAGGAAATCAAAGCCCACCTGGGATGCTCGCTGGTGTTCTGGTCGGATCGATGGAGTAGGTTTCCGTGGAAGAAGAGTGCATCCCCGGGCTGCATCTCGACGTAGCGGACCGGGAACCTCGCCAGGATCGCCTCCATCCTTTCCGGGTCGGCACCTGTCTGCCCTCCCACCTTGCCATGTTCGATGCGCCCCATCGCATGCGATCCATCGATGATTTGAAGGCATCCATTCTCCCTGGTGGCCCGGTCGATGGCGACGTAGCAACTGGCCATGGTGGGGAACAAACAGCCGAAGTTGTACCAGTAGCCGTAATCTTGATGCCATTCCCAGGCACCTCCGACTCGTGGTTCCTTCAGCATCATTTTGTGATGGTAGTGATAGACCTCATCTCTCAAAAACATCCCCATCGGCTCGACAATCCGCCGAACGCGTGCCACCGAACTGTAGGGATCGGTTCCCAGGGTGTTCTCCAAAGCCAGCGTCGTGGTTCCCCCTTGAGCGTCGCTGCGGCTAGTGGCGCGGCTGGCAAGCTGCAGGTCTTCCTTGGCGTACTTGCGGAGCGCTCCGATTTCGGGCGGTGAGAGCAGTGCCGGCTGGAGCCAGAAACCTTGCCGATCGAATGCTTCGCAGGCTTGCCGATCGGCTCGGAACCATCCCATCGGATTTCTCCCAAAGTTGAATCGCCTGCATCGGAATCGCCCGGCTGGAGGGGCTGTAGACAGCGACCAAGCCAACCAGCCGCTACCGTTGTTCAGTCGAACCCAGCTTCCTACATCGTATGCCGAGACATCCTGATTGTAGAATGCCACGACTCCTGAGGGTGACTCCAGGTGCCCGAGACCGATGGGCTGATCGTAGACAATCGCGACGTCGATACGAGAGAAGATCTAGTCGGATCTGTTTGTGCCGCTCATTGAGATTCTGACGGGTGATTTGGAGTTTTTCGCCCCCTGTGGGCCGATTTTTGCGTTGAGGCAGCCAGCGGTTGCCGATGCCCCGACGGAACCCATCGGGCGCGGCTTGACGGAAAGGGAAAGGACCCGATCCGGCAGTCCTTGCCGATTTTGCCGACTTCATTGATTCGGAGGCTTGGGGGGAATTACACTACACGGAAGTGGATGCGACGCAAAATAGGGTGAAAGCCCTAGCGGCCGCAGTGGCTTGCCACCTTGAGGGAGCTTCCAGCCGACTGCGGCGCAGGCGACGGCAACCCAGGTCGTTCGTTGATGATTTTTAGGTTGCCGGGTGGGCAAAGGAATTCTCCTCTTAGGACAGAAGACGTGATGCGACGGAAACCAACCGCCAGGAGTCGCTGGGAGATGGAGATGAGGACGCAATCGGCTCGATGTCTGCTGGCGATCGCCGCCGCTTTGGGAATGACGACTTCGATCCTCGCCCAGACGGTACCTGTCAGCGTCGATCGCGCCGGCGGTTTCGCTCCCCGGAAACTGGCCGAAGGGGTGCTGACAGTGATCGCTCCCGATCCGCAGCCCGAGGAAACTTCGCTTGGGCCTCTTGATCTGGAGTTCGTCGCCAAGCATCCGGAGCTGGAGTGGAAGGCGCCTGACTTCGAAAATGGCCAGCCGAATTTCTCCTCTGCCAGCGAAACCCTGCTGGCTCAAGGACGCGCGGTGACGTTGCGGCATCCCGTTTTCGCTTTGGAATTCGCCTTCAAGCCGATGCGGATGATCGAAATGGAGTTGCCGGATGCCGACGGGGTTCGGCAAAGCCAGTTGGTGCACTATCTGCTCTACCGCGTCCGCTACCTGGGGAACGATTTGTTGCCCGAGCAGGAGCGGGTGGAAGCGGGGACAGGGATACCCAAGGAGCCAGCGCGAACGGTCGCCGATTCGGTCCTTTTCGTGCCGCGTTTCACCTGGATCTCCACTCAGCAAAAGCAAGAACTACCTGAAAAGATTCTTCCGCTGGTCAAAGGGCCGATCGCGGCTCGCGAACGCGTTGGCAAGCCATTGCTAGATAGCTTTGAAATGATTCGCAAGATCCAGCAAACGACCCCGGAATCAAACAATGAGTACTGGGGTGTCGCGACCTGGACTGGCATCGATCCTTCGATCGATTTCTTTGCCATTCAGGTCGAAGGACTTACCAACGCCTACCGGATTGTCGAAGTGGACGGGAATAGAAAGTTTGAGAAAAAGCGGTTGCAGATCAACTTCTGGCGACCGGGTGACGGAATCGCCAGCGAAGCCGATCGGATTCGACTTGGGGCTCCCGCCTTCGAACAGCCAGAGCGTGTGGAGTACGCGCTGCGTCAGTTGGGGCTGAAAGAACGCCTTGATTATCTCTGGGTCTACCGCTAAACTTTCGGGTCGATTGCGGATGAATGTTCCCCTCATGTCGGGGGATTGGTACAACTATTTTCCAGGTAGTGGCAGACGATGGCACACAAAAAAGGTCAAGGCTCGACGCGCAACGGGCGCGACAGCAACGCACAGCGGTTGGGAGTCAAGAAGTTTGGTGGCGAACTGGTTCAGCCTGGTTCGATCATCATCCGTCAGAAGGGGACCAAGTGGCATCCCGGACGCAATGTCGGACTAGGAAATGACTACACGATCTACTCATTGATCGACGGGCATGTGCAATTCGATCAGGGTGGCCGCCGCGTCAGTGTCGTCGCTCCAACGGCTCAGTGATCCATCGTTTTCTTGTCCAGTCGGACGGGGCAAGCGGTGGAATGAAACAAAAGATCTGAACCAGCTGTTCAGTTGGAAGGATGCCTTTCGGGGCATCTTTTTTTTTGCCCTCGAACGATGCGGTTGCGATGATTCGGTAGAGCGACGCTGGCTGGCTAGCGGTGGTGCTGGGGGCGAGGTCCTTGGGGTGGCGATTCGAAACAACCTGTCGCAGTATCATGCGGCAGGTGCGAAAGAAGGGTGGCGGCTGTGTTTGTCGATCGAGTCGAAATCGAGCTGATGGCTGGACGCGGCGGCGATGGCTGTATGAGCTTTCGTCGGGAGAAGCACGTGCCCAAAGGAGGGCCGGATGGTGGCCATGGAGGCGATGGGGGCAGCATCATCCTCAAGGCACGCTCGGGCGTTAACTCCTTGGTCGCTTTCGCACATCAGAAGCAGTGGCGAGCCGATTCGGGGGCGCCGGGATCGGGATCCGACCGCCACGGTCGCAACGCGAAGGATTTGATTTTGGAAGTTCCCCCCGGAACGCTTCTGATCGATCGCGAATCGGGATTGGTGCTGCGCGACCTGGTGGAGGATGGGGATGAGGTCGTCGCCGCCCGCGGAGGAAGAGGTGGTTGGGGAAACACCCACTTCAAGACATCGACCAACCAGGCTCCTCGGGAAACCACCGAAGGAGCTCCTGGGGAGCGGCGTCGCGTCATCCTGGAGCTCAAGGCGATCGCTGACGTGGGACTTGTAGGGATGCCCAACGCAGGCAAAAGCACCCTCCTTAGTCGGCTTACCAAGGCTCGTCCGGAAATCGCCGATTATCCCTTCACCACCAAGTTTCCTAATCTTGGGATCGTCTATGTCGACCGCGAGCGATCGTTTGTGCTGGCAGACATTCCTGGTCTGATTGAAGGAGCTAGTCAGGGTGTGGGGTTGGGGCACGACTTTTTACGCCACATCATGCGGGCTGGGATTTTGATTCATCTGGTGGAGCCGATGCCCGCCGACGGAAGCGACCCGATCGCCAACTATCGCTCGATTCGGAGCGAATTGTGTCAGTATAGTGATGAACTGGCCAAGCGGCCCGAAGTCATTGCGGTCAGTAAGGCGGAGTTGCCTGGAGCCGACCAGGTCCACGTGGCTCTTCAAGAAGCAATCGGCAGGCCCTGTTTTTTGGTCAGTGCAGTGACGGGCGAAGGTCTTGCCCGGTTGACTCGCCATCTGGCCGACCTGCTGGATCAGCAGCGGCAGGCGACCAGTCGACCGGCACCCACCACGATGTCGTGATCGCTACGAACTCTGGATGAGACTTCAGGCGATCCACCAAGGGGAACAGGCGATGCAGGTGGCTGTCGATTTGGGGAATACGGGGCTGAAGTTGGGCTGGTCGAATGATCGATCGACAGCAGTTGACCCCGCCCATTCACTTCCCATGTTGGCAGCACCTCCCCTGCGGTTGCCATGGCGAATTGCAGCGCCATCCTCCAGGAAGCCCGCGTCCTCCAATCCGTCGGGTGATTCGACACAAGCGATCGATCCGGAGGATATCCAGTCGCTCGCAGATTGGCTTCGCCGCCATGCACCAAGTGACTCGCAGGACCAGGGACGGCGATGGGTGATCGGTTCGGTGCAGCCCACGGCCTTGGCTTCGCTGCGGCAAGTCTTGGCCGACTGTTTCCCAGGCGAGCCATTGGTTGCGGTGACCAAGGATCACGTACCGATGTCCACTTCGGTGCGTTATCCAGAGAAGCTTGGAATCGACCGATTGATCGCCGCCTACGCGTGCTGGGTCTTCCGACGGGTCGGTCCGTTGATCGTGGTGCAATCGGGAACTGGTCTGACGATCGATTACGTCGATGTCGATGGCGTCTTTCAGGGGGGAGCGATTCTTCCGGGGAGGCCGCTGATGTGCCAAATTCTCGCTGAGAGAACCAGTGCCCTGCCGCGGATTGAACCAGTGGAGTCGATGGGGCACCTGGCCATTCCTGGAAAGGAGACGGTCGAGGCGATGCAACTGGGGGTCTATGCATCCTGGGTGGGGGGGGCTCAGTGGGTGATCGCTCAGTATCGCCAGCTTTTGGGTGATTCCCAGCTTCCGGTGGTGATCAGCGGTGGTGATGGTCCGGCTCTGGTGCCCTGGATTCGGGCGCCAGCGATTGAGTTGCCGCATGCGGTTTTGCGGGGGCTTTTGCTTTTGGATCCGGAGATGGCCGACGGTGGGGTTGTGGAAAACTCGTCGGCCTGACTGCCCCTGGCCGATGCAACCGACAGGATCGTCGCGACAGGAAAAATCGTCGCCTGGCCGATGGTGGCCGATTACAATAACCGACAAGCGAACGAGTGGCCTCATGCTGTTTGCGTGGGGATTCCCTGGGCAGTTAGGCGAAAAGTGCGGTGAGATGATGCGTATTGACTCGCGGCTTCAAAGAAGGTCCTGGTTGGCCGCATTGGCTTTGCTGGTCTCTTCTCCGCCCAGTGGGTGCCTTGCCCAGGTCTCTGAAATCGCTCTCGAGCGAGCTGGTCTGAAATTGCAGTGGCAGTCGCGTCTGGAGCAGACGCAGCAGGTCGGCGATGCCGTCACCGTGGTGGTCTGGCCTCATTCCACCGACCGCCTGCAGTACGTCGCACTGCGCTCGGGCGATGAGATCCTAGAAAAATTCGACGCTGCCCAAGTCGATCGCGATGCATGGCAGAAAAAACTGCTCGATCTGCGAAACGCCAAGGATGCGAATGCCCTGAAGAACGATCCGCAGGAGATACCTCGAATCGGCCTAGAGGGGGCTCGCAAGCTCGCCGATCAAGCGGAAGCGAAGTACAAAATAGCGGGGAGGAAGGTGGAGCGGCTGGAGGTCGACTATCCGATCACCTACCTAGTGGCGACAACCGCCAATGGGGCGATCCAGATGCTGGATGCCGAGACGGGGGAGCGACTTTGGACCTCCTATGTCGGTTCGGCTTTCTATCCTACTTTTGCGGCTGGCGTCAGCGATGACTACGTGTCGGTGATCAATGGATCGGATCTCTATCTGTTGGACATCAAGGATGGCACGACGATCAATCGTCGTCGCTGTGAAGAACAACCGGCCAACGGTTCGATTCCGGTCGGTAACTGGATCTACGTGGCTGGCTTGGGTGGCGATCTGATGGCCTACAACGCCGGTGATGCAGCCAAGTTGCCTTGGGTTCAGCGCAGCGGCGGAGCGGGCTTGATCTCCCCGGTGCTTTCTGCCGACCGCAGGTTTCTGGCGTGGGTCTGTGCCCCGAAATATCTCTACATGGCGAAAGTGGACGAACTGCGTCCTCAGCTTTGGAATCGTTTCGAAAGCTCTCAGTCGATCAGCAAACCACCGGTCGCTGTCGAGAATGGGTTCATTGCTACTTCCGACGACGGCACGGTGGTCTGCCTGAATATCCCTCATGCGGATGAACCGAATATTCGCGGTAGCGCTCTCCGTTGGCGTTACAATCTCGGCCAAGCGGTGCGGCAAGCTCCTGCAGCCGCTGCCCAGATGGCTCTGGTCGTCACCTCGGCCGGGGAGCTTTGGGGGCTCGATCTCAAGACAGGTCAGCCCGTCTGGGAGCAGCGACCGACGGGAGTCCAATCGGTCGTCGGCGCAACGAAAGATCATGCCTATGTTCGCGACGACAATGGGCAACTGGCTCAGATCCGGCTAAGCGATGGAGCGATCGCGCAGAGGATTTTCCTGCCGCTTGGGGAAGCCGCCGTTCAAAGCACGACCGACCGGATGTATTTTCATGCACCCAATGGCAGCCTAGTCTGCGTGCGTGAGCTGGGGGCGGATCAGCCGACCCTGCTCCATCCGATCGTTCCGTCCGAGAAGTCGGACAAGAAGAAGGGACCAAAGGAACCATCTTCCAAGCCTTCCCAAACGAAACCCGCCTCTGGTGATGATCCCTTCGGTGCACCAGTCACCGCGCCATCGAATGAGGATCCCTTTGGTGGAGATGCCAAACCCTCAAGCGATGATCCGTTTGGAGGTGGCGCTGCACCTGCTGGTGACGATCCTTTTGGCGGCAACCAGTAAATCAGTTCGCTCTGGCCGCTCTTCCGCCTCTCGGTAGGGTTCTTCATCTGGGCGCTTCCAGCGTGAGCCGCCCTGGGTGCAATCGGACGGGCTCAGTCTCGTCATCCGCTACCGTTCATGCAAGAGAAGCAGACGGCTTGCGGCGCACCACGAAGGGTGCGTTGCTATTCAAGCGTGTTGTCGTTGTACCGCATTGCGTGGAACTTGACCTGCGGATCCACAGAATGGTCGGATGGACCGATTTACGCCGATGGCAATGGCACGATCAGCACCATCGAGGGATTGCCCACTGGGATGTATTGTCCGGTAAAGACTAGATCCCCAGTGGATGGGTCGACTTGGAAGACAGTCACGTGGTCGGCTCGCTGGTTGCAGCAGTAGAGCCATCGGCCCGACGGATCTAGCGTAAAACTTCTGGGGTAGTCGCCACGGGTCCATTCTTCCTTGACCCACTTTAGGGATCCATCCGCCTGCACGGAAAAGATCCCGATGCTGTCGTGAAGACGATTGCCGACGTAGACGTAGCGACCATCGTGCGAGACAAGGATCTCCGAACAGAAATTGCTTCCGGAGTAGCCTTCGGGGAGAGTCGATCGTGTTTGCCGGTGCTTGAGGGAACCGGCTTGAGGATCGTAGTCGAGCAGGCTGACGGTGGAACCCTCCTCCTGGATCGAGTAGAGCCACTTGCCGTTGGGATGGAAGTGAAAGTGCCGAGGACCATCCCCAGGTGGAAAAGTGAAGAAAGGGGTTGTTGCCGGGGTCAATTTCCCGGAAGTCGGATCGAATTGCCAGAGATAGATTCGATCCAGCCCCAGGTCGATATGGAGTACAAATCGCCCCGATGCATCGGCCTGGATCATGTGGGCATGGGTGCGATCATGACCGCTGATGGCAAAAGAACCAGGGGGGGCGTTGGTGGCGCGCGTCGGCCCGAGGGGGCCTTCATCCTGCTGAACGTCGCAGGCTGGGCCAAGTGTCCCATCGTCAAGAACCGGGATGACTGCGATCGACCCGCCAAAGTAATTGGCCACCAGCAGATACTTTTCGGATGGATGCAGGCTGACGTAGGTCGGCCCCGCGCCGCCAGAGGGGACCGTATTGAGCAACTGCAAGGAACCGTCCGCTTGGATCGCAAAGGCGCTGACGGTACCCTGGCGATCGTCCCCCACGCGATCGGTTTCGTTGGCCGAATAAAGTCGCGTTCCAGCGCGATTGGCTGCCAAGCAACTGGGGCTGGTCCCCATCCGGACCTCTTCCGTTGCCTTCAGGGTTCCCGTGTGGGAATCGACTTCGAAGCAATGGATTCCCCGTCCATTACCAGGAGGGAGATCGACCTGCGTCGGCAGGACATCCTTGAGCGGGGAGCTGAAGGTGCCGATGTAGGCCATCCACTTTCCTCCAGCAGCGACGGTCGAAGCACGAACGCCATGGGCGGCAAAGGCTGCAGCGCCGAGGGCTGCCTGTAGGATCTGTCTTCGTTGGAGTGTGGTTTCCGTTGCCATGAGGATCGTGCTCCCAGTCGAGAAATGGACGCCATCGGTAAGACCCGTAGCGTGGAGGATGCCAAGAATCTCCATGCTATCCCGTTGTCTTTCTCTGAGCAATCAAAGGACTGCCTAGCGATCCTGCCGATCCGAAGACGATCGCTGGCATTGTTGGCCGCGATGAGACTCTGAGGGGCGACGGCCAGATGTACCGAAAGGATGGGAAGGTGTCTGCGAGGTCCGTTATGTGCGTGCCATGGCATCGAAGTGCTCGGCGAAGCAGTCGCCGCTCTGTTCCCAAACCACCCGATACCGCCGTGCTTGGAGGAACTGACGGCACTCGATTTTTTCTCCACTGGTTAGGTGTCGATCTTCGAAGAAGAGGAACCTTGGCAGCGAGGGTAGCTGATCGATTTGCTGAATCACCTCGAAATCGGCACCTTCAACATCCGTCACCAGCAGATCCAGTCGAGGCCACTTTGTATCGCGGAAGAGCGATGGCAGATCGACACAAGGGAGCTGGTCGCAGACGATCCTCTCCGAAAGATTCGGGATCTGGTCGCGATGGGCTTCGATCACCTCCCGCCGTGTCGATGCCAACTGCGTCGCCCAGTAAGGAAGTTGCGAGGTGTCTCCACCCACCCGATAAAGTTTCAGGGTCGATCCGTGATCGCCAACAGCAACCTGCCTGCAGGTGACTCGGGGAAGTCCTGCATAGATCGACTGAAGCACCTCAAAGGGCTCTCTCTGAGGTTCCAGCAGCAATGCTTGCCAATTCTGCAGTTCGATCAGGAGCCGATGGAAGGGGTCGGAGGTCACGCCGTTATGGGCTCCCACCTGGATCATGGTGAATGGCTTGCCCTCCTCCATCGCAAGTCGGATGCGCTGTTCGAAACGGGGGATTCGCTGCAATCGAAAGCCGGTTTGGAGGACAGCGCGATGAAGCCAGTGGCGGAGGACAGAGCGGACCGTTCCCATAGGATCAAAGCCTCTTTGGGCCTTTCCAAGGAGTTCAGTCGGGTGCTTTTCGGGGGCGTCTTTGTCTGTTGACATGGCTCACAACTCCTCGCCCTGAAGCATAATCTCCGCGAAGGCAGTTGTCTCAGGTCCTGTTGGCACAGAGGGACATCATCAACTGGTTTTAATCGTACTCGTGCTCGTACTCAATGAAATGGTACTCGTGCTCGAAAAGAAGCGCTGGGACACTGGGGCATCGAGCACGAGCAATCAAAGCAATGACTCACGAAATGACCCGAAGAACCCTCTCAGGCATTGGAGTCAAGGAGGGGAAGTCGGTGTGGCAGATAACCAGCGTGTCTCATTCAATTCTTAGCCCAACAATCGCATGTCGCTCTGGAAGTCGCTTCTCCCAGAACACATAGGCTCCGGCTTTGGCTTTTCCATCGGAGACAACCACCGGAAAACTGCTGCCTTGGTCGAGCTTCTGGCTCGATGTTGCTCCAGGCTTGAGCAGCATCAAATCCCCATCGCGCTGGCTGGTCCAAACCGTGAGAAATCCACCAGCGGCGCTCGCAATCCATGGCTGCTCTCCACCGCCAACCATCGATTCGGCAACAGACTGCCGGCTCGCTATAAAAACGTTCTGGTTTCTTCGCCAAACCGTACTCACCTCGCCTCGTTCATCCATGGCCAACATACCGCCATCCATCGGGCATTGATTCAACTGCCAGCTACTAATCCCTAACCGCTCCGCTCGACCAAATGTCTCGCCTCGATCGTGCGAGGAAACCAAGTACATATCTCGATCTCCCTTCAGCGAGTTGCGGAAGAGGATATGCACGGAATCTGCATCCGCCAAAATGGAAGGATGACAGCACTCGCAGACACTTCCACTGGGGGAACGATACGCCAGTCGGTTCTCGCTCCAGGTGGCTCCCTGATCGATCGATTTCGAAACAAATAGCTGGGTTCCTCTTTGACGTAGATCCAACCAAACACACCACAGCGTCCCATCCTCTGCTGCAGCCATCGCATGAAGGCCCTCGCGAGCTGACCCTTCGATATCGTTGACTGGTGTCGGACCAACCCAAGTTGCCCCGTCATCCGTGGAGCGGTAGGAAAGGATATCTCCGTCTCTCCCTTTTCCTTCAGGGCCACCGATGGCGGTGATGATGAGCGTGGAGCCTGTGCAGGCGATTCTGGGGCCGCGGCGCATCCCAAGGGACATGTTGGGAATCGTGAAGACCGATTGCGGTTTCGACCTCCGCTCACTTGAAAGCTTGCTGTAATAAA
>JBJSWM010000479.1:0-909 GCA_046085865.1 Pirellulaceae bacterium | reverse complement strand
AAATCGAGGTCATTGTTTACCTGAGACCATGGAAGGGGTTTCTGGAAAGCCGCTACCAGCAAGTAATCAAGGCCGAACATACTTTGCCCTCGACCGTCTGGAGCCCCTTTGTAGGGCCGAAGGGGGTATCGGTGCTTGATTACCAGGCGAAGGTGGAGCAACTGGATGAGGTCTTTGGCCGTGCCCAAGTTTCCGTTAGGAAATTTGATCTGCATTCTTTTCCCGATCGATGCATTGTGCAAGACTTTGGGCGATGTGCGGGGATCGACCTATCGGGCACAAAGGTTCTACGCACCAATGAAAGTCTTTCGCTGAAGGCGATTCGACTTCTGGCGGCCTACCGAGCCTTCCCTCCCAGGGGTGCTGAGTCGCGAAGACCGAGGAGTTGGAGTCTTTTTTTCTTGCTCTCCACCCTTGGCCGACTTTACGGCGAACCGCTTCGATTCCATTCCAGTTTGGTGTCGGATATTCTTGCTCCGATGAAAGAGCAGATCCCATGGCTTGAAGATCGTATGGGAAAGCAATTCCGGGAGGATTTGGAGCGATTCGACAGCGGTCCCTGCCTGAGATCGATGAAGGAACTACTTTGCTTTGATCAGGAAAGCCTGCAGTGGCTTGCGGAACGGACCGGATGCAAGGCACCGCAGGACCTTTCTGGCGAAGTGACGGGCAGATGGGTTGCCGAAAAGATGGAGCGGCTGAGGTTTTGCCTGCCAAGTCAGCGTGACGTTATTACCGGCTTCAGCCGATTTGCCAAAGTGCATGCGATTCGCTTATTCAGTAGGAGATGACGAGAGAGCTGGCTTGTTGATCGCATCGACTGCTAGACGGAATGAGCCGGTGGTTGTAGGTGGCATTTTCGCTGCAGTCAGGTGGCGGAAGGATGTCTTGCCGAAGATCGCTATTCAA